>JAISAZ010000089.1 GCA_031266435.1 Accumulibacter sp. | reverse complement strand
AAGGGATTCAGTAGGGCTTCGTGTCTTCGTGCCTTCGTGTGAACAAAAATATTCATATCTCTCCACCATTCATACGCCTGCGGAACGTTGGGCATCACTTCGTTCAGCCCAACCTATGCGGGCTTCGTGACCACTTTTCAGTATTCAGATATCGCATGGCACCCTCCCTTCAGATTACAGACGACTGACTACAATTCTGTCTTCTGTCTTCTGTCCCCTGTCCTCTGTCTTCTGTCCTCTGTCCTCTGTCCTCTGTCCTCTGTCTTCTGTCTTCAGTCCTCTGTCCTCAGTTCGACAATCACTTCGTACACGCCCGCTGCCGGACGCCAATCATCATCGCTCATGTCCGTGTTCGGATTCCCGACCATTTTTCCGTCCGGTTTCGCGCCGCGCCCGATGCGAACCGGCGTTTGCAGGATCGCGCCTGCCGCGCTGTCGAGATAATCGTCGGGCTGATCCCGAAGCTGCGGGTCGAAGTCCTTCATCTGATCCCACACCGGCCCGGAAAGAACGTCCGCGTGCGCCCACAGAAAGCGCGACGACAGCGGCGCCTCGAAGGCGTCGAGGATGCGTTTTTGCTTGTTCGTCGTCGAGAATTCCTCGCCGACGCCGCAGCGCGTCCCCTTGAGCGCCTGACGCAGGATGTTCGGTACGAAGCCGCCCGGTCCGTTCGTCTCGACGACGACGCGCGGGATCGCAAAGCGCGTCACGATCTCGCGTACCCGCGCGACCTGCCCGCCGACGATCCGGTCGCCGGAGTCGAACTCGGCGAGTTCGCCGGAAAGTCCCTCGGCGACGTGCCAGTAAAGCTGCCCGCGCGCGTCGGTCAGGATCAGGGAAAACGCCGAAGCGTCCGAGCGTATCTTCCCGAGCGAACAATCCCAGTACGCCGTCGCGCCGACGATCTCGGTCTCGCCGAGCCACAGCCCGGAACGACCGTTCGCGCGGCGTATTTCCGGCACGTGCTCGTAAGGGAGAATCCGCGCCGGGTCGAGCCGAAGTTCGGTCAGCGGCTTCGCCTCGAGCTGGTACTGGCTGTCCCACGCCGAAAGCGTCCTCGTCTCGCGCCGCCGCGATTCGATCTCCTCGCGCGTAAAGCGCTCCGGCCACGCGCATCCCGAACAAATATCGAGCACCGTATCCGGCGGCGCGGAAAAAACGACTTCGTCCCCCTCGACGCGGTAATCGCGCCCCTCGATCATCAGACGAGAAAACTTCGAGATTCCGGCGAGCACGTACAGGCCGTCGCCGCCGACGGGGAAATCGAAACGGTAGCGTGTCCGCCGCGCGGTCTCCGTATACCGGACGGCGGATTCAAAGAGCGGAATCCTGAGCGCCGCGGCGCCGCCCGAAATCTGTTCATCATAGACGGAATCGTGCGTATGCGGCGTCCCGACGAAAGTCTTGCGGCCTCCCGGGACGAGGATATGCGTTGACTCGTCGATTTTTCGGCGCAGACCCGCGCGCGCATCGGGCGAGCGGATGTTCTTCGGGACTTCGATATCGTCGAAATCCGCGTCGTCGGCGCGCGAACCCGTCGCGTTCGAATTCACGCCGACGGCCTCCATGCTCGGATTCCGCGCGTCGCTCGCGCCAGTGACCCAGAACGACAGCGCGCCGGGATGGCTCGGCAGCATACCCGCGCACAGCGGATGACGCCGCAATACGGCCAGGGTATCGCGCGTGAGCTTTCCCGCGAGTTTATCGTCCGCCGCGTAGATCAAGGAACGGCGCGAAGCGTCCTTATAGAGCAAATAGGCCTTATAAACGGCGTAGATCGTCGATTTGGCCGCGCCGCGAAAGACCATCAGCACGCGGACGCGCGCGTCGCATTTGTCGAGCCACTCGCAAATACGGACGTGCAGGAGCGGGACGACCCAGCGCTGCAAGCTCGCCCAGATCAGGAAAAACGTCAAAAACGAAACCTCGCGCCGAGCAAGCATGCGCGTCAACCTTCGACCCGCGCCATCGCAATGGCATGAAAAGGCGACGACGACGGCTCGCGGCGCGCGCGACCGAATTTCGCACTGCGCGCCCCTCGGCCGCCGCCTTCGTTGAGCGCTTCGAGCAAGCGCTCGGCCTCGTTTTCTGCCGCCTCGACCTCGGCGTCGATCGCCTCCGCGTCGTCTGCATCGATGACTCCGGGATCAAGGGACTTCTTCCGGGACTCCCTCGCGGACAAGGCCGCCGAAAGGCTCGAAACGCGCGCGAGCGCGGCGAGGGAAGCCATCGCAAACTTGCGGCACCAATACGCGTCGGCGCGCTCGTCCTTCGTCAAATCGCACGGCATTTTCTCCGACGCGACCCAGTTCTCTGGGTCCGCGTCGCGCAAAACCACCTCGGCAAGTTTTTCACCCAATTTCCGCAGATTTTCGTATTGATCTCCACGCATTTTTTTCTCCTTCCAGTATTCAGGTGCCGCATCAGAGGACAGAGGACAGAAGATAGATGACAGAGCGCTCGCTACGCTCGCTCCGTGATCTGTGTTCAGTCGTCTGTTGTCGCATGAGATGGCACCATTGTCCGATAGCTCCGTGTTCGGTTTCCTGACCATTTGGCGGTATAGGTTGGGCTGAACGAATGTGAAGCCCAACGTTACGCAGGCGCATGAATGACGGAACGGGGGGAAGAATTACCGTATTCGCGGTTTTCGTAGGGGCACGGCGTGCCGTGCCCTATCAGGAATCAGGAAACAAGAACCGCGAAACACGGACACGCGCGAAAATTTATGCAAACACTTCACTTTCGCGTCTTTCGCGCCTTTCGCGGTTGAAATCGGTTTTTATCTGATTCCTGACATCCTGTTCCGTCATTCATCCGTATGCGGAACGTTGGGGCTCGCTTCGCTCATACGTTCGCGGAACGTTGGGCTTTGCTTCGCCGCAGCCCAACCTATACCGCCGATAGGGCACGGCACGCCGTGCCCCTACGAAAACCCGCGAATACGGAAATTCACCCTCCGTATTCCGTCATTCATGCGCCTTCGGAACGTTGGGCTTTGCTTTGCGCAGCCCAACCTATAGCGTTTTCGCTCTGTCTCCTGTCCTCTGTCTCCTGTCCCCTGATCCGAAGCCCGTTGGCAACGACGAGAAGGCTCGTCCCGACATCGGCGAAGACGGCCATCCACATCGTAGCAAATCCTGTGAAGGTCAGCGCGAAAAACGCCGCTTTCACGCCGAGCGCGAAGACGAGGTTCTGGACGAGGACCGCGTGCGTCGCGCGCGAGAGCCGGATAAAGCGCGGAATCTTTCTGAGGTCGTCGTCGATCAGCGCAACATCGGCCGTTTCGACCGCCGCGTCGCTCCCCGCGCCTGCCATGGCGAAGCCGATATGCGCTCCGGCGAGCGCGGGCGCGTCGTTGATCCCGTCGCCTGCCATGCCGACGCGCGCTTTCAACGCCAGATTTTCCACGATCTTAAGCTTGTCTTCGGGTAAGAGCGCGGCGCGAAAGTCGTCGACGCCCGATCGTTCGGCGACGACCCGCGCCGTATGTTCGTTGTCGCCGGTCAGCATCATCGTTTTGACGCCGAGCGCCTTGAGTTCGCGGATCGCTTCCACGCTGCTGTCTTTCAGATCGTCGGCGACGGCAAAGAGTCCCTGAACCTTGTCGCCGACGAGCGCGACGACTGTTTTGCCCTGAGATTCCAGGTGAAGGAAGTTTTTCTCGACCTCGCTACTCGCTTCAGAGTCACCGGCGGGCGTTTCGAGCGCTTCGAACGTGCGTCGGTTGCCGAGCCGCCATTGCCGCCCTTCGATGACGCCGCTGACGCCTTGCCCCGGAATCGCCGTAAACGCGTCTACCTCGTGTAACGCGGCTCCGCGCGCGGCGGCGTTCTCAGCGATCGCCCTCGATACGGGGTGATCCGAACGCGCGGCCAAACTCGCCGCGAGCGCGAACGCGCGTTCCGCGTCGAGGTCGCCGACCCCGACGGAGTCCGTCAGAACCGGTCTGCCGTGCGTGAGCGTTCCGGTCTTGTCGAGCGCGAGGCAGTCGAGCAGACGCCCTTGTTCGAGAAAGACGCCACCCTTGATCAGAATCCCGTGGCGCGCGGCGGCGGTCATTCCGCTGACGACCGCTACGGGCGTCGAGATCACGAGCGCGCAGGGACACCCGACGACGAGGAGGACGAGCGCGGTGTAGATCGACTCGTTCCACGCAAGCCCCGTGAGGAGCGGCGGGGCCACGGCGGTCAGCAGAGCGACCAGAAAGACGGCGGGGGTATAGTATTTTGCGAAGCTTTCGACAAAGCGCTGCATCGGCGCGCGCGTGCCTTGCGCTTCTTCGACAACGTGGATGATGCGCGCGAGCGTGGAATTCGAGGCCGTGGCTGTGACTTCGAATTCAAAGGAACCCGTTTCGTTGATCGTACCCGCATAGACCGTGTCGCCGACGCCCTTTTCCACCGGCATACTTTCACCGGTGATCGGCGCCTGGTTGACGGCCGAGGCGCCGCGCGTGACGACGCCGTCGAGCGGGATGCGTTCGCCGGGTTTTACGCGCGCCGTGTCGCCGACGGAGACTCGGCGCGCATCGGTTTCGACCCACACGCCTTCGGCGTTTTTTACCGTCGCCGTTTCCGGCGCGAGCGAAAGAAGGTCGCCGATGGCTTTTCGCGCTCGGTCCAGAGCTTTTGCTTCGAGGGCTTCAGCCAGATTGAAGAGCGCCATGACCATCGCGGCTTCGGGATACTGCCCGATGAAAAGCGCGCCGGTCACGGCGACGGACATCAGCGCGTTGATGTCGAGGTTTCGGTTTTTGACGGCGATCCAGCCTTTTTTGTAGGTATCCAGGCCGCCGAGCGCGACGGCGGCGACCGCAAAGAGAACGCTCAAGGCGCCGAAAATCGCGATTCCGCCGACGTTCAAAACTTGCGGGTCGAGACCGAACGAAAACCCGCGCGCGAATTCAAAGGCTTCGGAGAGTACCGCGAGGAAAAGCGCGGCGCCGAGCCGCCCCCAGGGGATTTTCGCTTCGGCAACCGGGACTTTGTGCTCGCCCGCGTCGACTTCTTCGGGTGCCATGCCGATCGAGCGCAGCGCGGCGACGATGCTTTCCGTCGAGGGCAAGCTGTGTTCGACGGTCAATGCGCGTTGCATGAGGTTGAACGAAAGCCCCGCGACGCCGTCCATGCCGGAGAGCTTTTTTCGGATCAGCGCTTCTTCGACGGGACAATCCATGTTCGGAATACGCAGGACGACGCGCCCTAGCGAGAGCGTGTCCGTGGGTTCGGCGGTTTGGGCGGCTTGGGCAGTTTCCGCCTTTGCGGAGTGCCTCCCCGCGCACGCGCAGCCACCGCATCCGCCCCCCGCCGACACGGCGTTCAGAATATTTTCAGCGTTCATGACTCAGCTTTTCAGAAGATTTTTGACAAGCGTAATGTCTATAGTTACTATAGAGTCAAGCAAAAACTCTTGGAGAAGAGATGAAAATTGGCGATATGGCGAAAAAAGCCGGGTGCAAGGTCGTGACGATCCGCTATTACGAAAAAGAAGGGCTCCTTTTGGAGCCGGAACGCAGCGACGCAAATTACCGAAGCTACGGTACGGAGGCGCTCGACCGCCTCGAATTCGTCCTGCATTGCCGGAAGTTCGGGATGAAGCTCGACGAAATCCGTGCTCTACTGTCTTTCCGGGATCACCCGCAGCGCGATTGCACCTGGGTGACGGAACTCATCGATTCGCACATCGGCGGCGTCGACGCGCAGATCGCTTCGCTCGAACACCTGAAGACGCATCTGGAAGAGTTGCGCCACCGCTGCGAAGGCGGCCTCGTCGGAAACGATTGCGGCATCATGCGGAGCCTCGACGCCCCGGAGGTCTGCGCGTCGTGCGCTTCTTCACACGCCTCGTGCGCGCACAAGGCGTCCACCTCCGGCCTCGCGGTCTGAAGCCGACCGTTGATCATTCCTTTTCCAGTTCATTCATGCCGAGAAGACGAGCCGCAGACAGTACAGGTAGTACGGCAAGGCGAGTCGACAAAGGTAAGGATGGACTGGAAAAGGAATCAGGCACTTCATTTTTCCTCTGACCGCATCTCCGTGATCATTGCGGTCACGTCGTTTTCGAAGCGCAGCCCCGCTTTCTCCGCTTCGCCCGCCATCGCGGTTTGGAGCATCTTCATCGCGTAGACCGCCGAGTTCATCATGATGACCTGGTCGTTCCGCTTTATCAGCGTCACCCTGTCGCCCGTCGCCAAACCGAGCGCGGAACGTATGCCTTTCGGCAGGGTGATCTGACCCTTCGCCATCACCTTTGCGTTGTCAACCAGTACGCTTTCCATATACTTGGCTCCTATATATAATGCAGCAGAGACGATTCCCTACTTACCCTACTCCGAGTATACGCGAAGTTTTGTCGATTGCAAGAGGAAATATCGGCATCAAGGCACCCGCCTCCGGCCTTCCAGCCTGAACCCGACCGCTGATAGTGGAGGATACTGGTATAGAAGCGCTTGCTCCTTTCAATATCCGAAACAATAATCATGGGGCTGTGAAATTTCATGATCCGCTCACTCCCGCCCCAGATATTCCCGGATACGATCGAGCAGCGCCTGCGTACCCTCGTCGGGACCCCCTGCGTCGAGCGCTTTTTCGAGGAGCGCCGCCGCTTCGCGTTCGCGCCCGTCGGAGCCGTAGAAGATCGCAAACGCGTAGCGATAGAGCCACGTCGGGTCGCTCTCGCCGCGCGCGCGCACCGATTCGAGCAGATCAATCGCCTCGCCCTCGCGGTCGAGGTTGTTCAGCGCGCGCGCCTTGATCCCGACAAGTTCGTAGTCGCGCTCCCAGTCGGGCACGGCTTCGATCATCTCGACGATCTTGCCATGGTGTCCCCACGTGTGCCGGCGATGAAGCCGCGTCCAGAGGTCACCGAGGTCGCCGGTCAGCGTTTCCGGCCCGTCGTCGAAGACCGCGCGCCGTTCCTTGAATTCGTCGGGCGCGATGCCCTGACGCGCGGCGTCGAGCGTCAGCTGCGTTTCGGGGTCGGTGTCGCCGAGGAGAATCGCGCGCTCAAGAGCGGGGATCGCCTCGGCGGGCCGGTCGAGGTAATACAGCGAACACCCGACGCGCCAGTTCCACAAGGCGTCGCATACGCCTTCCTCGCCCCAACCCAGGAGGAGTTCGAGCGCCTCGCCGTGGTCGCCGTTGTTGATGAGCGCGCGGGAAGCCCGCTTCACCATCGCAAGCGAACGCGCTTTCCTCGGCAGTTGCTCGACCAGAGCGGCGGCTTCGAGTGGCGCGGGTCCAGAGAATCCGTCGAGCGTTTCGAGAATCGCACACAGGCATTCGGGATTTCCGGCGATCGCCGCTTCGAATGGCGCCGGGTCAAGCAGGCGCGTGGGCGCGTCCGGCTCGAAGGGCGCGATGAAGAAAATCGCCTCGTCGCCCAGGAACTGGACGATCTTTTTCTGAAACGCGTCCGGGTCGAAAAGCAAAAGATCGACGTACGCGCGATTCTCTCCCATCGCCGCGCCGAGAAAGACGCCGAGCGCGTCCTTGCCCACACCGAGCGCTCCTTCTTCTATTTTGTCCCAGACGGCGTTGCGCGCGCCGAGCGGGTCGTTCGTGCGCCTGCCGTCTTCGTCGAACGGATGGTTTTGATCGAGATACCAGTAGAGTTGCACGGGCTCGGCGCCAAAGGCGCGGAAGTCTTCCCAGATCGGCGTCTCTCCTTCTTCCGCTTCGCCGCCCATGAAGCGGTCGTAGTGCTGGGCACAGATCATGCAATTCGTCGACCCGACGAAGATATCGTCGCGCAACCTTGGGCATCCGACGCCATCGCTCAGTTTGCCGGGTTCGCGCCTGTAAACGCTCCAGCGCTGCGCGGGGTCGGGGAGTTTTCCGTCCTTGCAAAAAGCCTCGGTGAAGCGGCGTTTGAGTTCCGTCATCGGGAAGCTGTCCGCTTCCGGCGCTTCGGCGAGTTCCACGTCGCCCAGGACCGTGTTCGTCAGCCGCTCGCCGACAGCGTTGTCGAGCATCAGGAAAAAAGCATGATAGATCGCATTCTCTTCCTGCCCCGCGAGTTTTTCGTTGTAAAAACGGAGGTCGGCCTTGCTGTCCTTTTCGTCGACCGCCATCGAGATGCGGAAGCTCTCGAGATCGACGTCGATTCCATCCATGCGTAAACCGAAGTTATGCTCGCCCGAACCCGGCATACCCGAATTGACGCGCCATTTGGCGCCCAGTTTGTCCGGCATGCGCGCGAGGATGTAGTCGTACAGAAAGAAACGCCACGCGGCGCCCTCGGCGGCGAAATTGAACTCGAAGCCACCGCCCATGTTGTAGAAAACCTCGTCGGCGATGAGGTCCAGCCCCTCACCGACGAAGGCATTGAGCTTTTCGCCGCCGTATTTGTCGATGTTCTCGATGGCGTCGGCAAGCCGCGCCTCGTTATCGGAAAACCACTTCCAGAATTCGTCCACCCGCCGGGTGAAATGCCGCACTGTCATGGCCTGAGTATTCGTCAAAAAGTAAAACCCTACTTTTTGCCGGGTTGATATGGGTTTGAAGGTGAGCAAAGCCCACCTTCAAACCATGTAAAAACAACGCCAAACCAGTCCGGCTCTGCGATTCAGAAAATGAAATCAGACGTTGCCCGATGGTTCGGTCGGACGTTTGCGCCGGTGCTGGCGCTTGAGCAGATGCCCATCTTTTCGCGGCTTGCCTTCGGGCGCCGAGCGGGTTTCCGGCGCGAATTTCGCGCCGGGAAAAGCGCGCGCGCCCGGAGCGCTCTTCCATTCGGCCTGCGGCTTTTCCCGATTGCCCGGAGCCGTGCGGATTTCGAGTTCGTTCAACTCGTCCCATTCCTCGTCGGTACGGTCCCGTTCCGGGATCGACAAAAGCTCGCGCATGCGGCGGCGCAAGTCACTGGTCTGCAGGTCGTTCTCGTTCATGTGGCTTCATCAATGTTTCATTCTTCGCGCGAAAAGCGGCGAAACAGCGCGAAAGCAGCGGCGAAAAACACGCCCCCTCCACTGCCCCGTACACGGATTCCCCTCCGGGGGAATATTCCCAACAGGATTCGATTTTACGACGAATCGCTCTGGAACGTGTTTCCATACGCACGATAAAACCGGCGGCGCTCTCGATGGGTCAAGGCGCATGATAAACCCAGAAATGCCGTTAACGACGGATTTTTTTTATTTTCGACCCTCGCTCATTATGGGGGCAGCGCGTAGTGCGCGCCACGCAAAGCACGGAAAAACTCGAAGATTCGCGCGGATTCGTACAGGAAGCGGCGTGGGAAAAGCGCCGCTTCCGATATAATGCGGGGTCTTTTTCCTTTTTCTGAAGAACGCATGGAAGCCGAACAAATCAACCAGACCGCCAATCGCCTCGTGGATATCGGGGAGCGCGCCGCAGAACTTCGGAGGTATCTTTGAATACGATCGGAAATCCGATCAACTGAACGCGGTTCAGCGCGAACTCGAAGACCCGAAAATCTGGGACAACGCGGAACGCGCGCAGGCGCTCTCGAAGGAAAAAAGCGCGCTTGAGGACGTTATCCTGACGCTCGACCGCATCGAAAGCGGTTTGAAAGACGCGGGCGAACTCTTCGACATGGCGCGCGAGGAGGAGGACGAAGCGCTTCTGTCCTCGCTTGCGTCCGACGTCGACGCGGTCGAAAAGTCGGTTGCCTTGCTCGAATTCCGCCGCATGTTCAATAACCCCGCGGACCCGCTCAACTGCTTCATCGACATCCAGGCCGGCGCGGGCGGGACCGAGGCGCAGGATTGGGCGTCGATGCTCCTGCGCATGTACGTCAAATACGGCGAGCGCAAGGGCTACGCCGTCGAGGTTCTCGAAGAATCCGAAGGCGATGTCGCGGGGATCAAGACGGCGACGATCAAACTCACGGGGGAATACTGCTTCGGTATGCTGCGCTCGGAAACGGGAATCCACCGGCTCGTCAGGAAATCGCCCTTCGATTCGAACGCGCGCCGCCACACGAGTTTCGCGTCGGTCTTCGTCTACCCCGAAATCGACGATTCCTTCGAAGTCGAGATCAACCCCGCCGACCTGCGCGTCGATACCTACCGCGCGTCGGGCGCCGGCGGGCAGCACATCAACAAGACCGATTCGGCGGTCCGGATCACGCACCTGCCGAGCGGTATCGTCGTCCAATGCCAGAACGACCGCTCGCAGCACCGCAACCGCGCCGAAGCGATGGCGATGCTCAAATCGAGGCTTTACGATGTCGAACTGAGAAAGCGCCAAGCCGAGCAGCAAAAACTCGAAGACTCGAAAACCGACATCGGATGGGGGCACCAGATTCGTTCTTACGTACTCGACCAGGCGCGCATCAAAGACCTGCGGACGAACGTCGAAACCGGAAGTACGCAGAACGTTCTCGACGGCGACCTCGACGCTTTCATCAAAGCCAGCCTGAAGCAGGGCGTATAAGATAAGCCCCCTTCCCACTTTCAACGCGCAAACGCACATGTCAGAAAACGCGATCAAAACTCCCGAACACGACGAAAACCACATCATCGCCGAACGCCGCGCGAAACTCGCCGAGTGGCGCGCGACCGGTAAAGCCTACCCGAACGACTTTGTACGCGAGGTCGGCGCGGGCGAAATTTTCGAGCGCCACGGCCAAAAAAGCGGAGACGAACTCGCCGGCGACCCGGTAAAAGTACGCATCGCCGGTCGCGTCATGCTGAAAAGGGTGATGGGAAAAGCCTCGTTCGCCACGCTCTCCGACTTCTCGGGGCGTATCCAGCTCTACGTCGCGCGCGACAAGGTCGGCGAAGAGGCTTACGCCGCGTTCAAGCGCCTCGACATCGGCGACATCGTCGGCGCGGCAGGCGTCCTCTTCCGCACGAAAACCGGCGAATTGACCGTCGAATGCGCCGAGATCCGGCTTCTGTCGAAGTCCTTGCGCCCGCTGCCGGAAAAATTCCACGGCCTGACCGACCAGGAACAAAAGTACCGGATGCGCTACCTCGACTTGATCATGAACGCGCCGTCGCGCGCGACCTTCATCGCGCGCAGCCGGATCGTACAGTCGATCCGCGAATTCATGACCGGGCGGGGTTTTCTCGAAGTCGAAACGCCGATGATGCACCCGATCCCCGGCGGCGCGACGGCGCGCCCCTTCATCACGCGCCACAACGCGCTCGACATGCCGCTCTACCTGCGCGTCGCGCCCGAACTTTATCTGAAAAGGCTCGTCGTCGGCGGTCTTGAAAAAGTCTTCGAGATGAACCGCAACTTCCGCAACGAGGGGATGAGTCCGCGCCACAACCCGGAATTCACGATGATGGAATTCTACGAGGCCTACTCCGAATACCAGGGATTGATGGACTTCACCGAGGAACTCCTGCGCCACGCCGCGCGCGCGGCGCTCCAGAAGGAATGCTTCGAGTATCAGGGGCGTCCGATCGACTTTTCAAAGCCTTTTGAGCGTTTGACGCTCACGCAGGCGATCGTGAAGCATCGTCCGCACTGCACCGAAGAGCGACTCGCCGACCCCGACTGGCTCCGCGCGGAGCTTTCCGCGATGAAGGTCGAGACCAAACCCGATATGGGAACGGGCGCGCTGCAACTCCTGATCTTCGAAGAAACGGTCGAAGCACAGCTTTGGGACCCGACTTTCGTCGTCGGCTACCCCGCCGAAGTCAGCCCGCTCGCGCGTCGCAGCGACGCGGATCCGCTCCTCACCGACCGTTTCGAGCTTTTCATCGCCGGAAGGGAAATTGCCAACGGGTTTTCCGAACTCAACGACCCCGAAGACCAGGCGACACGCTTCCTCGCGCAGGCAAAAGCCAAGGACGCCGGAGACGAAGAAGCGATGTACTACGACGCGGACTATATCCGCGCCCTCGAATACGGTCTGCCGCCGACGGGCGGCTGCGGCGTCGGGATCGACCGCTTCGTCATGCTCCTGACCGACTCGGCGAATATCCGCGATGTCGTCCTCTTCCCGCAAATGCGCCCGGAATAGTGAAATAGTGAATACGCTTGCGGGAACCCGTCGCACGCGCTTTTGCCTGTTCGCGCGCGTCCCGCGACAAATAATCGACGCGACACGGCGATGCGGTTAAAATGAGACTTTCCGGAACCGGTTTTTCAGGGAGCATCGTGTCAGGCAAGACAAAGCGAATAGCCCTTTTGACCGCGATAGCGCTTTCTTTTGGCTTCGCGGGTTGCGACGACCTCCTGCGGAAAGTCGGCATGCAGACCACGTCCGCGCAGGCCGAAGCCGACAGCATCGCCGTCGGGGGCGCTTGTCGGCAGTCCGGGCGCGCGATCGAGGATTGTTATTCGATTTACTCCTGGCTCGTCAAGGCCAAGATTTACGAGGGTTGGCGCGACATGGACACGTATATGCGCGAGAACAACCTCGAAACCGTCCCGACGCAACTCCCGCCGATTTCCCCGCCGCCCCCACCGCCGCCTCCTCCTCCGCCGCCGCCGCCCAAACAACGCAAGAAACCGAGAGCAAAGCAGGCGCAGTCCGCCGCCGCCGCCGACTCGCCGAGGGCTTCCGAGTCCGCTCCTGCCGCGCAGCGCTGATTCTTTCTCCCGGATGCCATTGATTCGATATTCATTTACAGGGAACGCCGATGCGTTTTGACGAACTGGGCCTTGCGCCCGAACTTCTGCGCGCCGTTTCCGACCAGGGTTACGAGACGCCAACGCCGATCCAGGCGCAGGCAATCCCCGTCGTCCTCGCGGGCCGCGACCTGATGGGCGGCTCACAAACGGGGACGGGAAAGACGGCGGCGTTCAGCCTGCCGCTGCTCCAGCGCATTCTTCCGCTCGCAAGTTCAAGTCCCTCGCCCGCACGCCACCCGGTGCGCGTTCTGATGCTCGCGCCGACGCGCGAACTCGCAATCCAGGTCTACGAATCGGTCAAGCTGTACAGCAAATACATCCCGATTCGGAGTTCTTGCGTTTTCGGCGGCGTCGACATCAAGCCGCAACTCGACGAAGTCCAGCGCGGTGTCGAAATTCTCGTCGCAACGCCCGGACGCCTGCTTGACCTCGTCGAGCACCGCTGCCTCAACTTCAACCAGGTTCAGACGCTCGTCCTCGACGAGGCCGACCGTATGCTCGACATGGGTTTCATCCCCGACGTCACGCGCATCATCCAGTTGTTGCCACCGCAGCGTCAAAACCTGCTCTTTTCGGCGACTTTCTCGGAGGACATTCGCAAACTCGCGGACAAAATGCTCTCCTCCCCGGTATTGGTCGAAGTGACGCAGCGCAACACGATTTCGGAGACGATCGCGCACCGCATCCATCCGGTCGCCGCCGGCGCGAAGCGCGCGCTCCTGACGCATCTGCTCGAATCGCCCGAACTCGACCAGGCGCTCGTCTTTACCGGGACGAAGATCGAGACGCGCCGACTCGCGCGCGAACTCCAGCGCGCCGGAATTTCCGCCGATTCGATCCACGGCGACAAGACCCAGAAAGAGCGCCTGAAAGCGCTCGATGCGTTCAAGAGCGGCGAGACGCGCGTTCTCGTCGCAACCGACGTCGCCGCGCGCGGCCTCGACATCGACGATCTTCCGCACGTAATCAATTATGAACTGCCGCGAACGCCCGAAGATTACATCCATCGAATCGGTCGCACGGGTCGCGCGGGGCGCCACGGCACGGCGATTTCACTGGTCTCCCCCGACGAGTTTCAATACCTCGAAAGCATCGAAAAACTGATCAAGCGCAAGATCGAGCGCCTTGTCGTTCCGGGCTTCGACCCCATTGAAGATTTTTCCGCCCCCTCCACGGAAAAGCGGAGAGGTTCGCGCGCGCCCGCAAAATCGCCGCGTCGGCAAGCGCCCCCGAAAACCCGTGAAAGCCGCGCCAAGGCCGATGCCCCGGCGAAGGGCGGCTTCGATTTTTCAAAACCCTACGAATACGTCGAACCCGCGTCGAGCTTCCTCGCGCCCGCCGCCGAGGTGAAGCCGAAAGAAAACCCGCCGCGCCCCCGGCGCCCCGTCGCCGTCCTGCTGGGAGGGCTGGGGAGGACAGAAGACAGAAGACAGAAGACAGAGGATTGAACGGCCTTCGGTCTTCAGGTATCAGGAATCAGAGGACAGGGATCAGATCGGCTAGCGGCGGCTCCGCCGCCGGAGAAAGATCGTTGAACAGCCGATCGGTTTTCATCTGATCCCTGAATGCATAGGTTGGGGTGAGCGCAGCGATGCCCAACATACGGCAAATGACCGCGTGAAAACCTGGTGAACGAAGCGATGATTCCTTTTCCAGTTCGTTCATGCCGAGAAGACGAGCCGCAGACAGTACTTACGTGCCGCAAGGCGAAGTCGACGAAGGAAGGGGCGAAATGGAATAAGGCATGGGTTCCCCACTTTCCCCCTGACAAGGGGGAAATGAAGGGGGTTTATGACGTTTCGGCAAGCGTCGGCGCGTTTTCAAGCCTTCAAAACCTTCTTTGTCACATCATTCACGCGCATACGGAATCGTTGGGCTTCTCTCCGTTCAGCCCAACCTATACCGCCGATAGGGCACGGCACGCCGTGCCC
>JAISAZ010000064.1 GCA_031266435.1 Accumulibacter sp. | reverse complement strand
GCCAGGTAGAAGACGATGCGTTCGCGCATCTGCGCTTGGTCGCAGACTTGTATTTCGATGTCGATGAGTTTGCCCGAGCGTGTCTTGACTTTGACGTCGAGTATGCCGAGTTTGTCTTCGGGACTTTCGCGGGCGAGGTGGGGGTCGGCGAGTGTGACTTCTTCGTATTCTTCCGCCGGGAGGTCGAGAACCGCCTGAAGGAAGTCCGTGAGGATGTCGATGTCCCGGTCGTCGCCGAAGATCATTTTGAAGAGCGCATCATTTCGTGCGGTGTAGGCGAGTTTGGTCATCGTCGTAGTGGGAGAGTCTGTGGTCTCATTATACAGCGGGGGAGCAGGAGACAGGAGACGGGAGACAGAGGACAGATCAGTTAGCGGCGGCTTCGCCGCCGGAGAAAGATCGTTGAACAACCGATCGGTTTTCATCTGATTCCCTATTCCGTCATTCATACACATGCGGAATCGTTGGGCTTTGCTTCGCCGCAGCCCAACCTATATCGCCGACCTTTGTAGGGGCAGACCTACGTGTCTGCCCGGAGATTGGGCGAACACATAGGTTCGCCCCTACAAGGGGAATTCCCCTGTCCTCTCCATCATTCATACGTTCGTGTAACGTTGGGCTTTGCTTCGCCGCAGCCCAACCTATACCGCCGATAGGGCACGGCACGCCGTGCCCCTACAGCGGGATGGTATTCCGGGTGGGGTTTCGTCACTCCGGCGGCGAAGCCGCCGCTAACTGATCTGTCCTCTGTCCTCTGTCTTCTGTCCTCTGTCCTCTGTCTCCTGAAATCGGATGCGCGGTTTGGGCTATAATCAGAATTTCCTGCTGGGTCTATTCCATGACCAAATACGTCTTCGTTACCGGCGGCGTCGTTTCTTCCCTCGGCAAGGGGATTGCCGCCGCTTCTCTGGGAGCCATACTGGAGTCGCGTGGCATTCGGATCACGCACTTGAAGCTCGACCCGTATATCAACGTCGACCCTGGGACGATGAGTCCGTTTCAGCACGGCGAAGTCTTCGTGACCGAGGACGGCGCGGAGACGGACCTCGACCTTGGGCATTACGAGCGCTTTACGCGCGCGCGGATGAGCAGGCGCAATAATTTCACGACGGGCCAGATCTACGAGACCGTCATCCGGCGCGAGCGGCGCGGCGAGTACCTCGGAAAGACGGTTCAGGTGATCCCGCACGTGACCGACGAGATCAAGGCGCATATTCGGAGCGGGGCCGAGGGCGCGGACCTTGCGATCGTCGAGATCGGCGGGACGGTGGGCGATATCGAGTCCTTGCCCTTCCTCGAAGCGATCCGCCAGATGCGTCTCCAGGAGGGGCCGGACGGCGTCTTTTACATCCACCTGACCCTGCTCCCGTATATCCCGACGGCGGGAGAACTCAAGACGAAGCCGACGCAGCACTCGGTCAAGGAGTTGCGCGGGATCGGCATCCAGCCCGACGTGCTCTTGTGCCGCGCGGAGCGCCCGATTCCAGAGGACGAGAAAGCCAAGATCGCGCTCTTTTGCAATGTGCAGCGCGAGGCGGTGATCGAGTGCCGCGACTCGGATTCGATCTACAAGATTCCGGCGATGCTGCACGATCAGATGCTCGACGAGATCGTCTGCCACAAGCTCCACATCCTCGCGCGCGCCGCCGACCTTTCCGTCTGGAAGGAACTCGTTTTTGCGCTCGAACATCCTGAAACGACGGTGGAAATCGCCTTCGTCGGTAAATACGTCGACCTGACCGAATCGTACAAGTCGCTGGCCGAGTCGATGACGCACGCGGGGATCGCGACGCGCAGCAAGGTTCGGGTGCGTTATCTGGATTCGGAAGAAATCGAATCCGCCGGCTGCGAATCCTTGAACGACGTCGACGCGATTTTGGTGCCGGGCGGCTTCGGCCGTCGCGGAACCGAAGGGAAGATCGCGGCGATCCGCTACGCCCGCGAAAACGGCGTGCCCTACTTGGGGATCTGCCTCGGAATGCAACTCGCCGTCGTCGAATTCGCGCGCAACAAAGCCGGGATGAGCGACGCGCACAGTACCGAGTTCGACAAAAAGACGCCCCACCCGGTGATCGGGCTGATCACCGAATGGCAGGATGCGTCGGGGAAGCTCGAAACACGCAGCGAAACGTCCGACCTCGGCGGGACGATGCGCCTCGGCGGGCAGACGTGCCTGCTCGCTGAAGGGACGCTGGCGCGCGAAATCTACGGAAAGCCGGAAATCGTCGAGCGCCATCGCCATCGCTACGAAGTCAACAACAGCTTTTTGTCCGAACTCGAAAAGAAGGGACTCGTCGTTTCCGGGCGCGCGCCCGGAACGAATCTCTGTGAAATGATCGAACTGTCCCGGGACGCGCATCCGTGGTTCGTCGGCTGCCAGTTCCATCCCGAATTCACTTCGACGCCGCGCGATGGTCATCCGCTTTTCGCCGCCTTCATCCGCGCGGCGATTGCCAACAAGGCCCGCAGAACCGCCGGCGAAGCGGCAGAAGGAGCGCTCGCATGAAACTCTGCGGTTTTGACGTCGGCCTCGACAAGCCCTTCTTTTTGATCGCCGGACCTTGCACGGCCGAATCGCTCGACCTCTGCCTCGAAGTCGCCGAGACGATGAAGGCGATCTGTTCGCGGCTCGGCGTTCCCTATATTTTCAAGGCATCCTACGACAAGGCGAACCGCAGTTCCGGGAAGTCGGCACGCGGCCCCGGCATTGACGAGGGCCTTGAGATACTGTCCGAAGTGCGCCGCCGGGTTGGCGTCCCGGTCTTGACCGACGTGCATACGGTAGACGAAATTTCGGAGGTCGCCTCCGTCGTCGACGTCCTGCAAACGCCGGCCTTCCTTTGCCGCCAGACCGATTTCATCCACGCTGTCGCCGCCGCCGGAAAGCCGGTCAATATCAAGAAGGGGCAGTTTCTCGCGCCGGGTGACATGAAGAACGTCGTCGACAAGGCCAAAGATGCGAACGGCGGCGCGGACACGATTCTCGTGTGCGAGCGCGGCGTGACTTTCGGCTACAACAACCTCGTCGCCGACATGCGCTCGCTGGCGATCCTGCGCGAGACGGCGTGTCCGGTCGTTTTCGACGCGACGCATTCGGTCCAATTGCCTGGAGGGCAGGGCAGTTCGTCGGGCGGGCAGCGCGAATTCGTCCCCGTGCTTGCGCGCGCCGCGATTGCCGTCGGCGTCGACGGCGTGTTCATGGAAACGCATCCCCGCCCCGATCAAGCCTTGTCCGACGGTCCCAACAGTTGGCCGCTCGCGCGCATGGAAAGCCTCTTGTCGTCCTTGTGTGAAATCGACCGGGCCGTGAAAAGGACCGGGTTTGAAGAAAGGAAAAACACATGAGTTACGATTTGATGGTTTTTGAAAAAACAGCGGCTCCGGGAAACAGGAAGGATTTCATGGGATGGTATGAAAAACAGACGGAGTGGAATGAGGATCACGAATACGACGATCCGGCGGTGACTTCGGATGGTTTGAGAAACTGGTTCATGGCGATGATAAAAAAATTTCCCCAAATGAACGGACCTTATGCTCCCGATGACGAAGCATTGGAAAAAATGGAAGAAGCGGGAAACGATTCGTATGTTACCGATTACTCGATCGGGAAAGAGGTGATCTATGCCGCTTTTTCATGGTCATTGGTCGAAGAAGCGTTTGAAACGACCAAGAAACTGGCAAAAGAGCATGATGTCGGTTTTTTTGACGTGAGTTCGAATGATGGGGAAATCATTTTTCCGGACGGGAACCGGATGTAGGAAAGATTTCGATGGTCGGGGAAGTTTTAAACGGAACTGTCAGTTAAACGAAAAGAAAAGGAAAGATCATGAGTTCAATCGTTGATGTCATTGCGCGTGAAATTCTCGATTCCCGTGGGAACCCCACGGTCGAATGCGATGTCCTGCTCGAATCGGGTGTAATGGGGCGGGCGGCGGTTCCGTCGGGCGCGTCGACGGGTTCCCGCGAAGCCATCGAGCTTCGGGACGGAGACGCCGCGCGTTATCTGGGGAAAGGCGTCGTAAAAGCCGTCGAAAACGTCAATACCGAAATCGCCGAGGCGATCATCGGGCTCGACGCGCAGGAACAGGCTTTCATTGACCAGACGCTGATCGGTTTGGACAGTACCGAAAACAAGTCCCGCCTCGGCGCGAATGCGATTTTGTCCGTTTCGCTCGCCATCGCGAAGGCTGCCGCCGAGGAGTCTGGCCTTCCGCTCTACCGCTATTTCGGCGGCGCGGGGCCGATGCAGATGCCGGTTCCGCAGATGAACATCATCAACGGCGGCGAGCACGCCAACAACAGCCTGGATTTTCAGGAGTTCATGATCCTCCCGGTTGCCCAGAAATCCTTCAGCGAAGCCTTGCGCTGCGGCGCCGAAGTTTTTCACGCGCTCAAAAAATTGCTCGACAAAAAAGGCTTCCCCACCGCCGTCGGCGACGAGGGCGGCTTCGCGCCGAACCTTGCGAATCACGCCGAAGCGCTGCAACTCATCGTCCAGGCGATCGAAACGGCGAATTACGCGCCGGGAGACGACGTCCTGATCGGCCTCGATTGCGCCGCGTCGGAATTCTTCAGGGACGGGAAGTATCATCTGTCCGGCGAATCCCTCCAGCTCGACGCCCCGCAGTTCATCGACTATCTCGCCGACCTGGTCGGGCGATTCCCGATCATTTCGATCGAGGACGGGATGGCCGAGAACGATTGGGACGGATGGAAGCAACTCACGGACCGCCTCGGCAAGAAGGTGCAACTCGTCGGCGACGATGTTTTCGTCACCAACACGCGGATTTTCAGGGAAGGGATCAAAAAGGGCGTCGCCAATTCGATCCTGATCAAGATCAACCAGATCGGAACGCTTTCGGAAACCTTTGCCGCGATCGAGATGGCAAAGCGCGCCGGGTATTCGGTCGTGATTTCGCACCGCTCCGGCGAAACCGAGGACAGCACGATCGCCGATATCGCCGTCGGCGTCAACGCCTTGCAGATCAAGACCGGGTCCTTGTCGCGTTCCGAGCGTATCGCAAAATACAATCAACTGCTTCGCATCGAAGAAGACCTCGGCGACACGGCGGGGTATCCGGGACGCGAGGCGTTTTACAGCCTCCGGTGAAACACGCGGAGCGCCTTTTTGGGGCGAGGCGGCTTTCAGAGCCGCCCGCCTTGGCGAATTGATCGCGGACCGGGCCGATGCGCTGGCTTTCCGTCGTACTGATCCTTCTACTGATTGCCCTGCAATATCCGCTCTGGATCGGGAAGGGCGGTTGGTTGCGTGTGTGGGACGTCGATAAACAACTCCAGCAGCAAAGGGAGACCAACCGGAAGCTCGAAATCCGCAACGCCGGAATGGAAGCCGAGGTGCGCGACCTCAAGGAAGGCTACGACGCGATCGAGGAGCGCGCGCGCTACGAACTCGGCATGATTCGCAAGGACGAGATTTTCGTCCAGGTTCCCGAAAAAAACGGCGACGCGCAGACCGACGAGGGCGCCGGAAACGTCGAAAGCGCGGGCAGATAGCGGCGAGCGGCTTTTCGTCGACGGAAATGCCCGCGCGGCTTTGCCTTATTGACCGCCGATTTCGATCAGCCCCGACACGGTGACGCTGACGCGCGTCTCGCCCGCCTCGATCGGCGCCGACGATTTGAACGAAGCTCCCAAACCCGCGGGGAGCGGTCTCGAGTAGTCCCGCGTGTTTATCTCCATTTTTGCGATGCGGTAGGGCTTTCCGAACGTGTCCGCGACGAGTTTCGCGCGTTTTTTGAACGCGGCGATGCCTTCGAGAATCGCCGCGTTTTCGGCGTTTTCCCGGTTTGTCGGACCAGGGTATTGTTCGAGCCTCGAAATCCCGATCGACGGCGGCAATTTGCCGAGCAGTTCGGAAAGCTGCGCCACGTCCGGGGATTCGAGAAGCAGTTCCGAGCGCATCGTCCACGATTCGATTCTATCCTTCGAGCCATAGTTCGGGCTTGTGGACGTGTTTCCGCTCTGGACTTTGACGGCGGAATACGCGCGCGCCACGGCGATCGCGGTGGCGATGTCCGCGTTGATTTTCTGCGCGATTTCTCCCGGCGTCTTCCCGGAGCCGGCGGTGACGACGGTCGCGCGGAACTGGTCGTTGACGGCGGAGGCTTCGGCTGCGACCGAAATCTCGATCCTCGCTGGCTTGGGCGTTGATTTTGCGGGCGCGGCGTCGGCGCGCGGGAGTGCAAAAATCGAAGAAAGAACGGCAACGCAAAACATAAAAACATTCAACCTAGAAACCGCAGTTGAGCACTGATTTTTCGCATTGAAGGCCATGTGACGACAAGCTTCTCCGGTTTTTTGACTGCTCACGCTCAGGGAGAGTCCGTTACGTGCCTTGGAGCATCGCCCCGCAACGCGCTGGCGGTGTTGCTCCTCCTTGCAGACATGAGTCTGCCGCGTCGTCGCGCCTTGCCAGCACACTCCGGGACAGCACTCCCAGGCACGTCCAACTGCGGTTTCTAGCCCAACTTTAACAACAAAAGTTAAAGGAGGGGTTTTTTTGTGGTTAATAGGGAGGTAAGTGATTGATAAATAAAGGGGTGAGGAAACGCCGGTCGAATGTAGTGCCATAATATTTT
>JAISAZ010000052.1 GCA_031266435.1 Accumulibacter sp. | reverse complement strand
CCCTTGAGCTTCGGGGCGTCGATTTTGTAGCCGTTCGTCGTCGCTTTGGCTTCGCCTCCGAATTCTCGTTCTATTGCCAGTCCGGCGTAGGCTTTGAGTGTTCCACTCATGGCGTGGGTGACCCTCGTTCCTATTCTGATTCGCTTGGAGTCGATTTCTTGGAACTTCAGGCGCTCTCCGGTCGAGAGTCTTGCGCTTTCTCCGCTTTGCCGCGTCCAGATGCCTTGGGCGTAGGTTTCTATACTGTCCTGAGTATTCAACTCCCAGCGTTTTCCTGCGCCGATGTGTGCGCCAAGGTATCCGGTCTTGGTGTCGTAGCGTGCTCTGTTGCCTTGGTTGTCGACGAGTTCGTTGCTTCGGTAGTCGCTGTCTACCTTTCCTCCTCGGAGACTTCCTTCGATGTGGACTCCATTATTGAAGTCGCTTCTTGCGAGAACGCCGATTCCTTTGTATCCGGTGTCTCCTCTTCCTTGGACTTTTCCGGTACTGAAGCTGTTATAGCTGTTGTAGTCTCCGTTTCCGTATTCGAAGAAGAATGCGCCGGTGAGGTTTGTATTTTCAAGGCGGCGTCCGAAGGCAAGACCGGTGACAAGGTTGTAGCCTTTGACGGCGACGGAGGAACCTGTTTGATTATGAATCTTTCCATAACCCAGCGCGGCGAAGACTTCGGGGCGATTCTGGTTTCCTTCCGCTACAGCAGTGCGCGCGGCGGCGAGACCCTTGCCGAGAAGGAAGTCAGCGCCTTGACTCAGGAAGGATGTTCCTGAGAGATAACCCTCAGAAAGCGATTTGCTTTGTTGCGAGGCGGCGACATGGGAGAATTTTGCGATGAGGTCGTTGCCGGTCTGTTTCAGGTCGAAGTTGTAGTTGATTGTCGAACCTGCCAGAGCTTGCGCCTGCGCGGGAATCCCGTTCGTGGACAGCGATGTTGTCGCACTGATCAGTTTGACCTCGTCTCCCGACTTCAGAAGCGGCGCCGAACCGTTCATCTCGATGCCGATCTTGCTTTGATTCCCGCCGCTACCGAGCGTCGCGGTGCCGACGGTCAGGATCACGTCGTTCGCCGCGACCGTCGAGTCGAGGGTGAAGTTGAGGTTTTCGAAGTTGGCGAGGGCGCCTACGCTATTTCCAGCTACCCGGACATTCAGCGTGTTGGCGGTGAAGATGTCGCTGCAGGAGGAGGTACAACTACCACCGAAGACGGCATTGACCGTCCCGCCGGACAGGTTGACGGTGTTGTGCGTCGCGGTGCCGCTGGTGGATTGACCTCCGTAGACAGCGATGGTGACCGTCCCGCCGGACAGGTTGACGGTGTTGCCGGTCGCGCCACCGCTAGCGGAGTAGCCGCCGGAGACAATGAGGGAGACCGTCCCACCGGACAGGCTGACGGTGTTGTGCGTCGCATCACCGGAGGTAACGTAAGCTCCGACGAGAGAGTTCACTCCACCATTCGTCATGGTAATCGAGTTACTGTCGGCGTTGCCGGCGCCGGAAGAGATAAAACCGCCATAGACGGTTGACGCCCCCCCGCCATGAACTTCGACCGTGTTCCCGTTCGCTCTCCCAGAGTAGGAACTGCCACCGAAGACACTGAGGCCGACCGTACCACTGTTCAGGTTGACGGTATTGCCGGTCACAGCGCCACTACCGCTACTGTAGCCACCGTAGACATCAAAATCGACCGCGCCACTGTTCAGGTTGACGGTGTTGCCGGTCACAGCGCCACCGCCAGTGGCGACAGCGCCATAGGCGGTCTGAATATAACTAGAGCTAGTGGCAATATTCAGGATATTGCCCGTGGGTGCAAGGTAAGAGTCGCTACCGTCTGCGGCATTGCTGTTGCCGTACACGCTACCAGAACCAGGAGGAGGATTAATGACGTCGTCGAGGTCGATCGTGTGTTGCCCGAAGGCCGGAGATGCTGCGAAAAGCGCCGCGACGGCGAGCGCCGCGCGGCTTAGGCGATTAGAATAATGCTGTGTGTGTGTGTGTGTGTGTGTGTGTAGCAATAAACGTGCCAGCGAGGGCCGGCGATTCAATGATACCGCGTGTCGATTGCTTCATGCCTTGCCTCCCTGTGCGGATATGGTTTACGAGTGTCATTATAGTGAGGTGAAATTCCGAGGCAAGAGAAATTTCATTTCCAGAAGACAGAAGACAGAAGACAGAACGGCCTTCGGCCTCCGTAGTCAGTTGTCTGTAATCAGAAGGAGCGTCCCATCCGACATCTGACGACTGAACACAGGTCACAAAGCGAGCGCCAGCGAGCGCTCTGTCTTCAGTCCTCAGTTCTCTGTCTTCTGAAAGGCCGCGAGATCACCGTTCGTCTGCCACGCGGCGCGGTCGGGGGAGGAGATCGCGTAGTCGCGCGACTCGGAAACCGTCTGCGCGGCGAAGACTTCGAGCAGGCGGCGGAGGCGCTCAGAATGCGGCGTCATCGGCCCGAAGAAAAGAACGTGCTCCCCGCGAAAAACCAGCAGCGTGGGAAAGTCGACGATGTCGAGTTCTCCCATTGCGTCGGCGTTCTCTTCAATATCGACCCAGCGAAAATCCGCCCCGGCGAAATCCGAGGACAGCGCGTCGAAGTCGGATTGAAACTCCCGGCACGACTTGCACCATTCGGCGCACAGGCAGACGACGAGAAAGTCCGCCGCGCCGCGCCGCTTCATTTCAGCCACAGCGCCGCGAGCGCGGGCGGCAAAAGCACCCACATCCGCCCCGTCTGCTTCATCTTGCCCGCCTGCTGCCCCGCGTCGGCACCGAAGCCCCAGAAAAAATCGGCGCGAACGACGCCTCGGATCGCGCCGCCGGTGTCCTGCGCCAGGACGAGGCGCCGCAAGGGTTCCGGCGAATTCGGGTAGGTCGTCGAAAGAAAGACCGGCGCGCCGAGGAGGATCGGCATCCTTGAATCGACCGCGATGCTGCGCCCCGGCGTCAGCGGCACGCCGAGCGCGCCCAAGGGGCCTTCGTCTTCCCGAACGCGACCTGTAAGCTCACGAAAAAACACATAACTCGGATTGGCGTTCAAGACCTCGTCGAGTTCGTCGGGGTGCGCGCGCGCCCACGCCTGGATTCCCTGCATCGAAAGCTGGTGCGCGCCGATCTCGCCTTTTTTCAGCAAAACGTTCCCGATCGACCGGAAAGGGTGCCCGTTCTGGTCGGCGTAACCGACGCGGACGACGGTCCCGTCGGGGAGCCGGATCCGCCCCGACCCCTGAATCTGGAGAAAAAAGAGTTCGACGGCGTCGTCGACCCAGAACAGGGCGTACTCCGAGTACGCTGCTTCGCGCGCGACGATGTCGGCGCGGGAAAAGTAGGGAAGGACCCGCCTTCCCACGAGGCGCCCGCGCAGGCGCCGGTTTTTCAGGTCGGGCGCGACCTCCGAGAGGTCGATCGTCAACAGATCGGGCGGCGCGCCGTGAAGCGGATGCGCATAGACCTCCGAGCGTTCGCGCGCGCCGCGCAACAGGGGTTCGTAATACCCTGTGACGCGGCCCTGCGTAGAAGCGTCGGGATTCGTCAAGAGGTAGGGGCGCAGGTGTGACTCGAAGAAGCCGCGAAGGCGCGCGCCATCGTTCGGCGTCAGGCGCTCGGCGTCTTCGCACGCCGTCCGCCACAAGGGCCAGTACGTGCGCCTCGACAGCGCGCGGCAGGAATGCCGGAACGCGGATAAAACCCCACCCATGTCGTCGTCGGCCCAGTCGGGCAGATCGGCCCAGTCCGCCGGCTGGATCGGGGGCGATTGCGTCGTCGCGGAAGGCACGGAAGGTGTAGAAGACGGCACGCCGACCTCACGCGGCGGCGGCGCTTCGGGGATCGACGGGCACCCCGTCAGAAGAACGCCGAGCAAAGCGCAGCACAAAGCCTTTCCGAAAGTTGCCGGGAAGCCGAGGGAGGGGGAAATTCGCGTGCTTTCGCTACCGGGTTTTCTGAAAATCATGGTTCCATCCATCACCGAAACGCCCCTGCGTCAGAGACGCACGGGCGGCAAAAGCTGAATCATATAAAAAAATGAACGCGAGGGGGGATCAGGAGACAGAAGACAGGAGACGGGAGACAGAGAAGTTACCGGCGGCTTCGCCGCCGGAGAAAGATCGTTGAAGCACCGATCGGTTTTCATCTGATCCCTGACCTCTGTTAGAGCGCGCCGCACTCACCATCATTCATGCGTATGCGGGACGTTGGGCTTCACATTCGTTCAGCCCAACCTATATAGCCTCTGTCTCCTGTCTCCTGCCTCCTGACTCCTTGGTTGGTATAAAATACGCGCTTTCCCTCCGAAACACTCCTGCCCCTGCGATGCAATACCTCGGTTTTTCTTTGCGAAACAATTTGTTCGTCGCGCCGATGGCTGGGCTGTCGGATCGTCCGTTCCGCCAACTGTGTCGGCGGATGGGCGCGGGGCTGGCGTTTTCCGAAATGGTCACGTCGAATTCCTTGCTTTACGGCAGCGCGAAAACCCGCCGCCGCGCCGAGCACGCGGGGGAGGAAGCGCCCGTCTGCGTGCAGATCGCCGGTTCCGACCCGAAACTGATGGCCGACGCCGCGCGGTATAACGTCGATAACGGCGCGCAGATCATCGATATCAATATGGGTTGTCCGGCGAAAAAGGTCTGCAAAGTCATGGCGGGGTCTGCCCTGCTGAAAGACGAGGGCCTCGTCGGGAAGATTCTCGAAAGCGTCGTCACGGCGGTCCCCGGTACGCCGGTAACGCTCAAGACGCGGACGGGCTGGGATACTTCGAGCCGGAACGCGCTCAATATCCTGAAGATCGCCGAAAATTCGGGCGTGCGCGCCCTGACGCTGCACGGGCGTACGCGCGCGTGCGCCTACGCCGGCGACGCCGAATACGAAACGATCGCCGCCGTCAAGGCCAAGGCGCGCATTCCCGTCGTCGCCAACGGTGACATCGCTTCGCCCGAAAAAGCGAAATACGTCTTGGACTTTACGCAAGCCGACGCGATCATGATCGGTCGCGCGGCGCGCGGGCGCCCCTGGCTCTTCCGCGAAGTCGGGCATTATCTCGACACAGGGACGCACGCGCCTCCGCCCAAGGTCGGAGAAATCCACGCGATCCTTCTCGAACACCTCGAGAGCCTCTACGCTTTTTACGGCGCCGAGACGGGTGTGCGCGTCGCGCGAAAGCATATCGCCTGGTATACCCGCGGCCTGGCAGGGTCGGCGGCGTTTCGGCAACGCATGAATGTCCTGCCCGACATCGCGAGCCAGCTTCTCGCGGTCAATGAATTTTTTTTCGCGCTGTCCGGACGCGGCGACCTCACAGACCGCGCGGACCTCAACAATGGGGGTGACGGGAGAACACAGAATGACTGAACCGAACGCGATCTCCGTGGTCGTACGCAAGGCTCTGGAAGATTACTTCACACGTCTGGATGGGGAAAAGGCTTCCGGCGTTTATTCCATGGTGCTGAAAAGCGTCGAGCGCCCGATGCTCGAAATCGTCATGGAAAAAACTAACGGCAAACAAACGCTCGCTGCGGAGATTCTGGGAATCAACCGGAATACCCTGCGCAGAAAACTCAGCGATTACGACCTCCTGTAAGACACCATCGTCATGAAAATTCGTCAAGCCCTGATCAGCCTTTCCGACAAACGCGGCGCCATTGCGTTTGCCCGTGGTCTCGCCGCGTTCGGCGTGAAGCTCCTGTCGACCGGCGGGACGGCGAAACTCCTGCGCGAAGCGGGATTTGACGTCACCGAAATCGCCGACTACACGGGCTTCCCCGAAATCCTCGACGGTCGCGTCAAGACCTTGCACCCGAAAGTCCATGCCGGAATCCTCGCGCGCCGCGACGTGCCCGCGCATATGGCGACGCTCGGCGAGCGCGCGATCCCGACGATCGACCTCGTCTGCGTCAACCTCTACCCTTTTCGGGAGACCGTCGCCCAAGCCGGCGTGACGCTCGAAAATGCGATCGAGAACATCGACATCGGCGGTCCGGCGATGGTCCGTTCGTCGGCAAAGAATTACGCTGGCGTCGCCGTCGTCACCGACCCCGACGATTATTCCGCCGTGCTGGACGAGATGCGCTCGAACGACGGCGCGCTGACACTGAAAACCCGTTTCGCGCTGGCGAAAAAAGCCTTCGTCCATACGGCGCGCTACGACGCCGCGATCGCCAACTGGCTGACCGCGCTCGACGTCGGCGCGCCTGAAAACCCCGACGCTGCGCCGGTGTCCGCGACCTTTCCGCGCACCCTGCAGCTCGCCTTCGACCGTGTCGAAACCTTGCGCTACGGCGAAAACCCGCATCAGGAGGCCGCTTTTTACCGCGACGAGACGCCGACGCGCGGTACGATCTCGGACTATCGCCAGTTGCAGGGCAAAGAGCTTTCGTACAACAACATCGCCGACGCCGACGCAGCGCTCGAATGCGTCAAGAGCTTCGCTTCGCCGGCGTGCGTCATCGTCAAACACGCCAACCCTTGCGGTGTCGCCGTCGCCGAAGGCCCCGCCGCCGCTTACGAAAAAGCCTTTCAGACCGACGCGACTTCCGCTTTCGGCGGCATCCTCGCGTTCAACCGCGCCATCGACGTCGACGTCGTCGACGCCATGAACGCGCGCAAGCATTTCGTCGAAGTGGTGATCGCGCCGGGGTTTACCCCCGCGGCGCGCGAGTCTCTCGCGTCGAAGCAAAATCTGCGCGTGCTCGAAATCGCGCTCGAAGGCGGCGCGCACACGTATGAAATGAAGCGCGTCGGCGGCGGTCTGCTCGTGCAGACGCCCGACGCTTCGGACATCCGCCCCGACACCCTGAAAATCGTCACAAAAATCGCGCCGACCGCCGAACAGACGGAGGACTTGCTCTTCGCGTGGCGCGTCGCCCAGTTCGTCAAATCGAACGCGATCGTCTTCGCCGCGCGTGGAATGACGCTGGGAATCGGCGCCGGACAGATGAGCCGCGTCGATTCGACGCGGATCGCGTCGCTCAAAGCGCACGACGCGGGGCTTTCTCTCGCCGCTTCATGCGTCGCGTCGGACGCCTTTTTCCCCTTCCGCGACGGTCTCGACGTGCTGGCCGAAGCCGGCGCCAAGGCCGTGATCCAACCCGGCGGCTCGATCCGCGACGCAGAAGTCGTCTCTGCCGCCGACGAACACGGGATCGCGATGGTATTTACCGGCGTCAGGCATTTCCGCCACTGACACGACGAATTTTTGTTTGAGGAAAACCGTATGAAACTACTCGTAATCGGCTCCGGAGGACGCGAACACGCACTCGCGTGGCGTCTTTTCAGGGACGCCTGCCCGAGCAAGGTTTTTGTGGCGCCGGGAAACGCCGGAACGGCGGGAGAAGCCGGCATCGTCAACCTCCCCCTCGCCAACCCGAAGGCGCTCGCCGACTTCGCCGCAAGGGAAAAAGTTCATTTCACCGTCGTCGGCCCCGAATCCTTCCTCGCCGACGGGATCGTCGACGTCTTCCGTGCGCGCGGCCAGAAAATTTTCGGCCCAACGCAGGACGCGGCGCGGCTCGAAACGTCGAAGGATTTCGCCAAGCGCTTCATGCTGCGGCACAATATCCCGACAGCGGCTTCCGAGACTTTCACCGACGCCGCGCTCGCCCACGACTACGTCGACGCAAGGCCAGGGCCTTTCGTCGTCAAGGCCGACGGCCTCGCCGCAGGGAAAGGTGTCGTCGTCACGTCGACGCTCGACGCGGCGCACTGCGCGATCGACGACATGCTCGTCCGGGGGAAACTCGGCGCGGCGGGTTCGCGCATCCTGGTCGAGGACTTCCTCGAAGGCGAAGAAGCGAGCTTCATCGTCATGGCAGACGGGAAGAACATCCTTCCCCTCGCCTCCTCGCAGGACCACAAACGCATTTTCGACGGCGACCGCGGTCCGAATACCGGCGGAATGGGCGCGTATTCGCCCGCACCTGTCGTCACGCCCGAAATTCACGCAAAAGTCATGCGCGAGATCATCCGCCCCGCCGTTCTCGGATTGGCTGCGGAAGGAATGCCCTACACGGGTTTTCTGTACGCGGGGCTGATGATCGGGAAGGACGGCTCGGTCAGGACGGTCGAATTCAACTGCCGGATGGGCGACCCCGAAACGCAACCGATCCTGATGCGCATGAAATCGAGCCTCTCGACGCTGATCGAGCTTGCGCTCGAAGGACGGCTCGATCAGGCGGACGCGGTCTGGGACCACAGAACAGCGCTCGGCGTCGTCCTCGCCTCGGCGGGCTACCCGGAAACGCCGCGCACCGACGACGCGATCGTCGGAATTCCGGGAGAAACCGAGGAAATCAAGGTCTTTCACGCCGGGACGGCCGCAAAGGACGGACAAACCGTCACGTCGGGGGGGCGCGTCCTTTGCGTCACCGCGCTGGGCGAAAACATCCGCCACGCGCGGAAAACCGCGTACGCCGCCGTCGATAAAATCCGTTTCGACGGAATGCAGTTCCGCAGAGACATCGGAAACCATGCCCTGAGGACAGAGGACTGAAGACAGAGCGCTCGCTGGCGCTCGCTTCGTGATCTGTGTTCAGTATTCAGAGGTCGCGTGACTGCCTCCCTCGGATTACAGACAACTGACTACAGAGGCCGAAGGCCGCTCTGTCCTCTGTCCTCTGTCCTCTGTCTTCTGTCCTCAGCCCCCCATCCTCTCGATCATCGCACGACCGAAGCCGGAGCACGAAACCTCGGTCGCTCCTTCCATCTGGCGCGCGAAATCGTAGGTGACAACCTTGTCGAGAATCGCGGCTTCCATCGAGCGGACGATCGTTTCAGCCGCGTCACGCCAGCCGATATGCCTCAGCATCATCTCGGCGGAGAGGATCAGCGAGCCTGGGTTGACGCGATCCTGTCCGGCGTATTTCGGCGCGGTCCCGTGCGTCGCTTCGAAGCACGCGACGCTCTCCGAGAGATTGCCTCCGGGAGCGATCCCGATCCCGCCGACCTGCGCCGCGAGCGCGTCGGAAATGTAATCGCCGTTCAGGTTCGTCGTCGCGATCACGTCGTATTCTTCGGGGCGCAGCAGAATCTGCTGGAGGAAGGCGTCGGCGATGACGTCCTTGATCACGATGCCTTCGGGGAGTTCGAGCCAGGGGCCGCCGTCGATCGGCTTCCCGCCGAATTCGCGCTGCGCGAGCGCGTACGCCGCGTCGCGGAAATTGCCCTCGGTGAATTTCATGATGTTGCCCTTGTGCACGATCGTGACCGACGCGCGTTTGTTGGCGATCGCGTACGTGATCGCGGCGCGCACGAGGCGCTCGCTGCCTTCGACCGAAATCGGCTTGACGCCGACGCCGGAAGTCTCCGGGAAACGGATTTTCCGGACGCCCATTTCGTCGCGGAGAAAGCGAATGAGCTTCTTCGCCTCTTCCGTGCCGTTCGCCCACTCGATCCCGGCGTAAATGTCTTCGGTATTTTCACGGAAAATGACCATGTCGCAGCGTTCGGGGTGCTTCAACGGTGACGGGACGCCCTTGAAATAACGGACGGGACGGACGCATTGGTAGAGGTCGAGTTCCTGGCGCAGCGCGACGTTCAGCGAGCGGATTCCGCCGCCGACCGGCGTCGTCATCGGCCCCTTGATCGAGACCGAGTATTCCCTGAGCGCGTCGAGCGTCTCGGACGGAAGCCAGACGTTTTCGCCGTAGAGTCTGACGGCCTTTTCCCCGGCATAGACTTCCATCCAGTGGATTTTTCGCCGCCCCCCGTAGGCCTTTGCAACGGCGGCATCGACGACGCCGATCATCACCGGCGTAATATCGACGCCGGTTCCGTCGCCTTCGATGAAGGGGACGATGGGATGATCCGGGACGGGGTGACCCGGAAGGATTTTCCGACCGTCTTGAGGAACGTGTATCAGGCTTTTGAGCTTCACGGCGCGACTCCATAATTTGCGCTCTGGAATGATTCCTTTTCCAGTTCGTTCATGCCGAGAAGACGAGCCGTAGACAGTACAAGTAGTACGGCAAGGCGAGTCGACAAAGGAATGGACGTACTGGAAAAGGAATGACTCTTCGGGCGGCGTGGAAAGAAAGCAGCAATTCTATTTCATTTTCGGGACTCCGGCGGCGCGTATTTTTCACGCTGCGACGACGACAGCCGCGATACACCGACGGAACAAAAACCCCGTTCTCCGAAGCGATTTACCGGGTAGAATCTGCGTCCGCTCGCGCCGGGTAAAAAAACACGGCTCGAAATGCAAATGGAACTTGGGCGGATACAGGGTGTCCATCATGGTAGAGGCGCGCGCAGCCCGCGCAACGCTCCCGGCGAAGATGCGCGGCGCCGGGGGTTTTCGAGTGATTCGGATGAACGGAGGAAGCGATTTGACGGATATGAAAAAACAGCGGCCACGGGAACTCGGCGTTTTCCTGACGTTCTTCTTTGTCACGTTCACGATTTTCTGCCCGCTTTCAAAAATCGTCATTTTGCCGATCGAACACGCGGAAATGCTCAGACACTATCCGGACCTCGAATGGAGCGGCGGGTGGGTGTTCTACGATACGGCGATCACATGGGCTTCTTACGTCGTCGTCGTGCAAAGATTGATCGCGGGCTACTGCCTTTTCTTCGTGCGGAGGTGGGAATCGATCGTCTTGACGATCATGACACTGTGGCTTTCGGATCCGTGTTTTACCTCGATGGAAATGTTTTTATCGTGGTTTCTTTTCGGCATCGAAACCGGGAAGCTCTACGGTTACGCCGGAGGCGACCTGATCTTCGACGTGGCCATGGCCTCGCTATGGACGGCTTACTTTCTGCAATCGCAGCGGGTACGCGCCCTGTATCCGCAAGTTCCAGAGTACGTGCCCGACGCAGCGTAGGTTCGTCAAAAAGTAAAACCCACCTTTTTGCCGGTTTTTTTCCTTCCAAAAAAAGGGTGGGCGCGTCCGGCCCCGCCTGATGCTCACGAAATATTCTTCAGAAAATGTGCGGCGCATATCCCCGCGAAGGCCATGAGAAGCGACCCGGCGACGTGCGCCGCGACGGTGCAAAGCGCGAGCGCGGGTTTGCCGTGTTGGAGGTTGCCGACGACTTCGAGCGAGAAGGTCGAAAAAGTCGTCAAACCGCCGCAGAACCCCGTAATCGCGAAAAGCCGCCATTCGGGCGAAAAATCCCGCGAGAGTGCGACCGCGCAGAAGCCGGCGATAAACGCGCCCACCAGATTGGCGAGCAAGGTTCCCGGCGGCATCGACGGGAAAAGCGCGTTCAGTCCTCGCCCAAGCTGCCAGCGCACGAGTGCGCCGAAGGCCGCGCCGACGGCGACGGCCGGTATCGATATCCACATGTTTTTATCTTCCCCGTGATTCCTTTTCATCCCGATGAAAACCGGTCGGTATTTTGTTGCTTTTTCTCCGGCAGCGAAGCCGACGAACCCCTCCCCATCCCTCCCCTTGTCAGGGGAGGGAGTCACGCCTCTCCCCTCCCTGACAAGGGAGGGGCCGGGGGTGGGTTTCAGGAGACAGATGTCAGGAGGCGGGAGACAGATTATTTTCCGGCGCTTTGCGCCGCTTATTTCTCTGTCCCCTATCCTCTGTCTCCTGTCTCCCGTCTTCTGTCCTCTGCAGCACCTCGACGAGGCTCGCGTCGGCGAACACGAGCGCGCCGCGAACCTTTCTCGAAGGGAAGGCGGCGGAAACGGCGCGGCAGTATTCGGAAACCTGTTCGCGGTATTCCCCGATGCGTTCGGTCTCGGGGCGCGAGCTTTTGTAATCGAGTACCCAGAGCGCGTCGCCGCAGTCGACGAGGCGGTCGATCCGCATCACGCGCCCTTCGCCTTGCGTGATCTCGATTTCGTTCCAGGCTTTTTCGTAGCGCGCAGGGTCGAAGAAGCGCGCAAGCCCCGGAGACGAGAGCAGACGGTCGGCGACCGCTTCGGCGCGACGCCGCATCGCGTCGTCGAAGCCCGAATCCTCCTCGCCGGACGCGCCTTCGGTGCGCGTTTCGAGCAGCGAATGGAGAAGGATTCCGAATCGGACGCCATCGTCGTCGGCGTCGGCACCTTCGACGCTTTTGACGCGGCATTTGCCGACCGCGCCGACCGCGCCGATCGGCGCCAGTGCGTCCGGGACGGCGGGGGGCAAGGCACCGGACGCTTCTCCGCACGCGGGAACGCGCGGAATCTCGTCGCCGAACTCGACACTCTCGCTCTCGTCGGCTTCGGCGGTCTCATTTCCGAGCGATTCCAAGGCAGCTTCGATCCGGCGGTAAAACGACTTCTCGTCGCCGCGCGCCTTCTTGACGCCGCTGGCGATGAAGACCTGACGCGCGCGCGTGATCGCGACGTAGAGCAGATTCAGTTCCTCGCGGTTCTCAGCCGCTCGTTCGGCGTCGAAAAGCGCCTTGCGCAGAGCGTCGTGTTCGTCCCGGCGCGTATAGAACGAAAAATGCTTTGGGACGGCGCTTTCCGGAGGCCAGTCGAGGAGCGTCCCGTACGCATCGCGTCGCGTCGCGTCGCTTGCGCCGAGCAGCCAGACGATCGGCGCTTCGAGTCCTTTCGCGCCGTGGATCGTCAGAATCCTGACGCGCCCGGCGCCCGTGGACGCAATTTCGCCCTTGTCCGGCGCGTCGGCGTCGTCGGCGTCGCGGTAGCCGCGCAATTCGGCGATGAAGCGGGGCAAGCTGGGGTAGCGTCCGGCGTCGAGTCCGAGCGCGAACGCTGTGAGCGCGCGTAAATTGGCTTCGACGCTCAAAGCGAGCGTCGCCGGGACGGCGGCCCGAGTGCGCGCGACGAGTTCGCCTTCGTGGAAGATGCGGTCGATCAGGTCGTGCGCCGGCAGGCGGTTTGCGATGGCGAGCCAGCTTTCGAGAAGGCGCGTCGCGCGCCGGATCTTGAGCGACGAATCGCTTTTCGCGGCCAAGGACTGTACGCGGCGCCACCACGAAGCGCCTTCATGGCGGGCGATCCTCGTGAGTTCTTCGTCGTCGCAGGCGAAAAGGGGCGACTTCAGGACGTGCGCGAGTTTCAGGTCGTCGAGCGGCAGGAGGAGAAATTCGAGCAACGCGACGCAATCGCGGACTTCCGGCGCCGAGAGCAGCCCCCCGCGCGCGCCGACTTCAAACGGAATTCCGGCGGCGGCGAGCGCGCGTTCGTAGACGGAAAGATGGCTGCGCGAACGGACGAGCAGCATGATGTCACCGTAGGCGGCGGGTCGCCGGACTTCCCGGCCTTCGGGCGTTTTATCGACGATCTGCCACGCGAGGCCGTCTCTTCCGACGATTTCGTCGATCTTTTCGGCGAGCGCGTCGGCTTCCATTTCGCGGCGCGCGTCTTCGACTTCGACTTCGGGTTCGGTCAGCGGGTCGCGCAATCCGACCCGGAGCGTGAACTCCGCTTCGGCCTCGCCCTTTTCAAAGAGCGGCAGGAGTTCGACGCGACCGGGCAAGTCTCCGACGAGCGAGGCGTGCGGTCGGAAGGGCGTAAATTCGGGCAGTGCGGAAAAAAGCGTGTTGACAAGCTCGACGATGGGTTTCGCGTTGCGATAGGTCGCGTCCTGCGTGCAAAGGACCGCGCCGTACTCGCGCTTCAGAAAGTCCGTCGCGGCTGAAAAAAGGCGAGGTTCGGCCTGACGGAAACGGTAGATCGACTGCTTGGGGTCGCCGACGAGAAAAACCGTCGGGCGTATGCCGTCGGAATACGCGGCGAGCCACGAGAGCAGTATCCGCCACTGGATCGGGTTGGTATCCTGGAATTCGTCGAGCAGCACGTGACGGTAGCGCGCGTCGAGACGCGCCTGGAGAAAGGCCGCCGTCCGTTCGTCGCCGAGCAGGCGGAGCACGTTCCATTCGGCGTCGACGAAGTCGATTTGCCGCCGTTCGCGCTTTGCGGCGTCGGACTGCGCGAGGAAGGCGGAAAACGCCGCACACGCGTCGCGGTTGAACGCGAGGATGTCTTCGGCGGTCTGCCGTTCGAGGCACTCGCCCAGCCTCGCCGCGAGAGTTTCGTGCGTTTCGACGAAGGCGGCGGTTTTTTCGGCGCCGAGACGTTTTTTGAGCGCTTCCGACGGTTTGAGCTGTTTCGGCGTGCCGTCCTTTTTGAGCACGACGCTTCGCAGGCACTCGAAGCGCTCTGCCGGAGCATTCGGCACATCCTCCCCCTCGAGCGCGGCGAGCAGTTGCTCGGCGGCCGCTTGCGAGGTTTTCGTCGTATTCGCTTCGAGGAAGGCGAGGTATTCCCTGAAATCGGCGTCCCACCCGTCCGCAAAGAAGGCTTCGACCGCGTCTCCGGGTTCTCCGACGTTTTCACCGAGCAGGGCGAGGATTTTTTCGGCGGGGTCCGTTCCGTCTTCGCCGCACGCCATCCATTCGATACGCCTGTCCATCGCGCGGCGGAAAAGCGCGCGCACCGCGCCGTAGCCGATTCCGTCGAAAAGCCTTTTGAGCGCGGCGCCGGTTTCGGAATCCTTCCGCAAGCGGGACACGAAGGAGCGCCAGAACGCGTCGAAAGAGCGCGAATCCGGCTCGACGAGCACACACCCCGTCAGATTCGACGAAATCGGCGCTGCGTCGATCAGCCGCAAGTACCAGCCGTGGAAAGTCGTCAGCGTGAGCCGCGATTGCGCCGTCATCGAGGACTCGTAGAGGCCGCGCGCGGCGCGCAAAGTCGCTTCGCTCGCGGAAACGCCGCGCTCGGCGAGAAATTCGACGACTCGCTCATCGTCGCCCGTCGCCAAAAAGCGCATCCAGTCGACGACGCGGTCTTCGATCTCCCGCGCGGCCTTGCGGGTAAAGGTGATCGCAAGAATTTCACCCGGCGCCGCGCCGCTCAGCAAGAGGTTCAGGATGCGGGAGGCGAGTAGCCAGGTTTTCCCGCTCCCCGCGCAGGCTTCGACGACGGCGCTGCGCGCGGGGTCGAGCGCCGGTCGATTACGCATGATCGGCGACCCTGCACAAGCCGTAGATTTCGCAGTAGGCGCAGACGCGGCTCGCGCCGTGCGCCGGAAGTTTCGCGCCCGCGTACAGGGCGTTGAAGACGCGAAGCAGGCGTTCTTTCTGCAATTTCACCTCTTCTTCGAGCGAGGCCGCCGCGCCGCCCGACTCGACCGTCGAAATTTCTTCGTCGTCGAGCGCGACGTACGCCGCCTCCTTCGGGAAACCCGCGTTTTCCGTAGTGCTTTTTCCGGTCTCCTCACCGTACATCAGCGCGTAGAGGGCGAGTTGGACGTCGTCGTCAATGTACTCCTCGATGCGACTGGGCTTTTGCGTTTTGTAGTCGAGCAGCGCGACGCCTTGCGGAAGCCCCTTGCCGACGCGCGGGCCCATCGTGTCGACCCGGTCGATGCGGCCGTGGAGTTCGAGGCGTTTCCCGCCGTCGAGCGTCAGGGTCGATCCGACTTCGACCTCCGAACGCGCGCAACGCCAACCTGCGGCTTCGCGCGCGCGCTGCCAGTCGAGGTAGGCGTCCAAACGCTTTTCCCAGCGCCCTTTCCACGCGATCGCCGGGAAGTCGTCGGTGATATAGGGGTCGAAGACTTCGTCGACGCAGGTTTGCAAGGCCGCGCGCGCCTCGTCTTTCTCAAGTGCGGAAACCAGCGGATGGCGCGTGTGGAAAGCTTCGAGGACGCGGTGGACAAAATTTCCGTAATCATTTTTTTGCATCTCTTCGCGGACTTCGTCGATTTCGCCCAAGCCGAGCACGTGACGTGCGAAAAAAAGGTAGGGGCAAGCGACGAGCGTCTTGCACGCGCTCGTGGAAACACGTTCGGGAATCAGATCCGGCGGCGCGACGGGCGCGGCGAACGCGGGATCAACAGGCGCGTCGGGGTCTACTTCGGGTTCCGGGCAAGACGCAAGGCAGGCCTCTCGAAGGTCGTCGCCCCAGGCGAGTTCGTGCAGGATCGACAAAAGCGCAAGCTCAGGCGCAAGCGGCCCGGACTCCTCGTCCTGGCACCAGGTCGCGGCGACGTGCGGAACGACCGACAAGACGTGTTCGAGTTCGCGGCGCAGCGCGTTTTCCTCGTCCTCTCGCGTAAGGAGGCCGAGCGCGCGCCGCACGGAATCGTTGAAGAAGCGACCGCGCGCGTCGACCGCCAGGTGCCGCGAATCGCCGCCGAGGATGAGCGCGGCCTCGAAGCGGCGCAAGCCGGCGGCTTTGAGCGGCGTCAGAACGACGGGACTTTCGATCGTCTCGTCGCGAAAATTGACCGATTCCATCTCGCGGTCGAGCCAGGTACGCCAGACGCCGAAGGAAAAGAGCGCCGTGTTCGCGGAAAGTTCGACGCGGCGTTCTTCGAGCAGTTTCAACAGGGCGCGTCCCGCCGCGTCTGTCTCAAACGGCGCCAGCGCGCCGAGAACCTGAAGCGCCTTATCCAGACGGACAAGCCATTCGGACAAGGATGCGCGCCCGCCCGAGACGAAGGAGACGGCCTCTGTGAGACGGTCGATCAGCGCGAGGGCGACGGACTTCGCCTCCGGCGCACCGACTCCGGCGGCGCAGCGGCGCATTTTCAGGAGGTCGTTTTGCGTCGATGTGCGGCGAATCGCGGTTTCGAGCGCGAAAACCCCGGCGGCGCGTTCGTCTTCGCCCAGGTCGGAAAAGACGTAAGGCGATTTGAACAGGTCGAGCACGTCGGAGTACCACGCATTTCCAGCGGCGACTTCGAGCAGCGTGTCGATCGTCGCCGCCGCGCGCGAGGTCGAAAGCTTCCATCCGGTTTCGTCCTTGACCAGGATGCGCCGACGTTCGAGCAGGGCGCGGACACGCCGCGCCGTCAAACGGTCTTGCGCGATCAGCGCGATCCTGCGCAGCCCCTGCCGCAGCCACTCGCCGGTCTGCGCGACCGCCGCCCGCGCTTCGGCTTCGCGCCCCTCCACGGCGAGGATTCGCAGACGCCCGACCAGCGGGCTCTGGGGAAGGATACGGCTCAAAGCGCGCGCGCGTTCGCGGAGCGGCGCGTTGGATGCATCGGAGGCGTTGGAGATATTGGAGGCGTCGGAAGCGTCGAGGGCGTCCGGTTTGCGCGACCACGCGGCGTCCAAAACGCGCAGGAGCGGCGTCGCGCGCTCTTCGCGCGGCGCGGGGTGGAAAACCCCCACCCGACGAAACTTTGCGGCGCGACGCAAGAATTCGCGCTCGGCGGGGATGAGCGCCTCTTCGGGCGCGGCGTCGAGCACGACGAAAAGCGGCGGTGCTTTCTCGGCGTCCCGCGCAAGAAGCGTCAGGCGCGCCTGGTAGACGAGGTTCGCGTCGAGGGCGCCGGACAGATTCAAGGCCTTCCACAATTCGTACACGATCCGCGCCTCGAACATCAGCGGAGGCGAATCGTCGAGTGCGTAGGCTTCTTCGAGCCGCGCGGCGAAAGTCCCCTCGTCTTCGGGCAGCGCAATCGAGCGCGCGCTCAATTCGTCGAAAAGCGCCGCGATTTCCGAAGCGATTTCCCAGCGCGCGGCCTCGTCGAACCAATCCCTGACGCGTAGCGCTTCGTAGAGCAGGACGACGCGTCCGCTCGGAGGGAAGGGTTCGGGGACGTTTTCGAGCGGCGCCCGAAACGCCCAGTTTTTCATCGTATCAAAGCGCGGCAGCAGGAGCGCCGTGGAAGAGGCGCGCGCCAGCGCGGCGCGAAGCTCGGCGCCGATCGCCGTCGACGGCGTGAGAACGAGAATCCCCGAAAGGTCGGCGGGAGCAACAGCGGCGTCCGCGCGGGAGGCGTGAAATTCGAGCAGACGGGAAGCGAGCGTGTCGAAAAAACTTTCGTCGGCGATCACGGCGAGGGTTTGGTCGGGCGACGGCATCGGGGTATTCATCGTAAAATAGGCGGATCTTCGGGCGCGGCGCGTGGAAAAGTCCGCCGCATTTTTTCGCCACGGTCGGCTTGCCGAAAGAGCCGAGGAAACAAAGACCCAAAACGTGTCATAATGCCACAACTAGAATCGTTCTCCATTTTTTTACTGTGCTTTTCGAGGGAGTTTCTCTAATGAGCGAACCCGTTTTCCACGTTTCCGATTCCGATTTCGACGCCGAGGTATTGCAATCTTCCCTGCCCGTTCTCGTCGATTTCTGGGCTGTATGGTGCGGCCCGTGCAGGAAGATCGCCCCGCTGGTCGAGGAGTTCGCGTGCGACGCGCGCTATTCCGAAAAGCTGAAATTCGCCAAGATGAACGTCGATGAAAATCCGGCGACGCCTTCCCGTTACGGGATACGCAGCATTCCGACGCTGATCGTGTTCAAGAACGGGAACGTCGAAGCGACGCAGGTCGGCTCTTTGTCGAAATCCGAACTTGCGACATTCATTGACAATAATCTGTAAAATTGTTAGCCTCTCCCCTGAAAGCCGTTGCGCCATGCCGTATCGAGGCATAATGGGAGTCCACAAAGCTCCTCGCGTCTGATTCCGTTCATAAATCGAATTTGCACCAAAGACAAGCCGAAACTCGACGAGGCGAAGTCGGTGTGCTTCTTGCGGTCTTGGGATGGAATGAAACGGGTTTTCAAGGGAATTTTCCGTAACCGAGCCGTACTCCCTTCTTTTTTTCCCGCACGCGTCCGTCGCGTGTATGCGTTTACGTTTTTCGAATTCTTTCAATTACTTTTCTCATGTATCTATCCGAACTGAAAGCCCTGCACGTAAGCCAGCTCCTCGACATGGCGGTCGCCAACGACATCGAAGGCGCCAACAGGCTTCGCAAACACGAATTGATTTTCGCCCTGCTGAAAAACAAGGCGAAGAAGGGTGAAACGATTTTCGGCGACGGAACGCTCGAAACGCTTCCCGACGGTTTCGGTTTCCTCCGCTCGCCCGACACGTCCTACCTCGCGAGCACTGACGACATCTACGTCAGTCCGAGCCAGATTCGCCGCTTCAACCTGCACACCGGTGATACGATCGAAGGCGAAATACGCACGCCGAAGGACGGTGAGCGCTACTTCGCGCTCGTCAAGGTCGACCGAATCAACGGCGAGCCTCCGGAGGCGTCGAAAAACAAGATCCTTTTCGAAAATCTGACGCCGCTGCACCCCGACAAACATATCCGCCTCGAACGCGACATCCGGGGCGAGGAAAATACGACGAGCCGCATCATCGACATCATTTCCCCGATCGGCAAAGGGCAGCGCGGCCTGCTCGTATCGAGTCCGAAAAGCGGGAAAACCGTAATGATGCAGCATATCGCGCACGCGATCACGGCGAATTATCCTGACATCACGCTGATCGTCCTCCTGATCGACGAACGCCCCGAAGAAGTCACCGAAATGACGCGCTCGGTGCGCGGCGAAGTCGTCGCATCGACCTTCGACGAACCGGCGACCCGCCACGTACAGGTCGCCGAAATGGTGATCGAGAAGGCAAAGCGCCTCGTCGAGCACAAAAAAGACGTCGTGATCCTGCTCGACTCGATCACCCGCCTCGCGCGCGCGTACAACACGGTCCAGCCGGCGTCCGGCAAGGTGCTGACGGGCGGCGTGGACGCCAACGCGCTGCAAAAGCCGAAGCGCTTTTTCGGCGCGGCGCGGAACATCGAAGAAGGCGGCTCGCTGACGATCATCGCGACGGCGCTGATCGACACGGGTAGCCGGATGGACGACGTGATCTACGAGGAGTTCAAGGGCACGGGCAACATGGAAATCCACCTCGACCGCCGCATGGCGGAAAAGCGCGTCTACCCCGCGATCAACGTCAACCGTTCGGGAACGCGCCGCGAGGAACTTCTGCTCCTGCCCGACGTTCTTCAGAAGATGTGGATATTGCGGAAATTGCTCTACAACATGGACGACCTCGAAGCGATGGAATTCCTGCTCGACAAGATCAAGGCGACGAAAACCAACGGCGAATTTTTCGACTCGATGCGCCGCTGATCGCGGAAATGGCGGTAAAGGCGTGGGCGCGCGGAATGCCCGCACGCCACGCGCCGCCGGTTATTTCATGATTCTCCCTGGGCGAAATTTCTCGCGGCAAAATCCCAGTTGACGAGTTTGTCGAGGAAGGTCTCGACGTACTTCGCGCGCAGGTTGCGGTAATCGATGTAGTACGCGTGCTCCCACACGTCGACGGTAAACAGCGGTCGGTTCGCTGAAGTCAGCGGCGTTCCCGCCGGACCGGTGTTGACGATGGCGAGCGAAGCGTCGGGTTTCTTGACGAGCCAGGTCCAGCCCGACCCGAAATTTCCGACAGCCGAATCGAGGAATGCCTTCTTGAATCCATCGACCGATTTCCATTGCGCGTCGACCGCGCCGAGCAAGGCGCCCGTCGGCGTCATCGTTTCCGGGCTGATGCTGTTCCAATAAAAGGCGTGGTTCCACGCCTGCGCGGCGTTGTTGTAAATCGCCCCGGGAGGAGACTTTTTGACGATCGTTTCGAGGTCGGCGTCTTCAAACGTGCTGCCCTGGATCAGTTTGTTGAGCGTATTCACGTAGGTCTGATGGTGTTTGCCGTAATGGTATTCGAGCGTCTCCTTCGAAATATGCGGCGCGAGCGCGTCCAGGGCAAACGGGAGTTGCGAAAGCGTATGTTCCATGGGTATTTTTCTCCTTCGGGTCAGTTTTATTTCTTGTCCGGTTCATTCATACCTTGATGCCGATCCCTAAACAGTAGCAACAGTACGGCAAGGCGGTCGACAAAAACGAACTGAATGGGATCAGTCGGCGTTGTCCGGCGCTTCGTGCGTCGTCGAAGCGACGACCGCACGGGCGGCGCCTTTGTGGAAAGAAATGACGACAGAGGCGTGCGCCTCGAGTTGGCGACTATCTCTGACGATAGCGTTCTCTTTATCAAAAACAATGCTGTATCCTCGCGCAAGCACTTTTTTCGGGTCGAGGTGGATCAAAGCGGCTTGTAATTGGACAAGGGTGGCCGCCGTACGGTTCAATTTTTTTTCACCCGCCCCGCGCAAACGCAGGCCGAGCGCGTCGACGCGGCGCGCCGAGCGCCCGAGGTCGGGGCGCGCCTGAAAAAGGCGATTCATCAGCCCCGACATGGCGTTTCGCCCGCGCGCGCAAGCCAAGCCCAGCGATGCGGCAAGGCGACGTTCGAGGTTGGAGAGGCGTTCCCGACGATGGGCAAGGTCCTGCGCCGGGTTCCGCAGGCGGCGCGCCAGCGCGTCGAGTCTCTGGCCTCGCTGCTCGAAAACGCGGAGCATCCGGCGAGCGATGCCACGCCGGTGCTCGTCGAGCGCGCGCGCGAGGACGCTTCTTTCGGGCGCGGCAAGTTCGGCGGCGGCCGTCGGCGTCGGCGCCCTCCGGTCGGCGACGAAATCGGCGATCGTAAAGTCGGTTTCGTGTCCGACGGCGGAAATGACCGGAAGCGGACACGCGCGAATCGCGCGCGCGAGCTTTTCGTCGTTGAACGCCCAGAGGTCTTCGAGGCTCCCGCCTCCGCGACAGACGATCAGCAGATCGCATTCGTTCCGCGCGCCCGCTGCCGACAAGGCCGCGACGATCCGATCGGGCGCGTCGGCGCCCTGAACCGGCGTCGGATAGACGATCGCGTCCACGTGCGGCGCGCGGCGCGCGAGCGTCGTCAGAACGTCACGCAAAACAGCCGCCTGTGTCGAAGTCACGATTCCTATGCGCATGGGGAATTTTGGCAATTCCCGTTTGACCTCCGGCGAAAAGAGACCTTCGCGTTCGAGTTTTTCCTTGAGCCTGAGAAACTGTTCGTACAGATTCCCCTTGCCCGTTTTTCGCGCGGAATCGACGTTGAGTTGAAAGTCGCCGCGCGCCTCGTAAAGCGTCGCGCGCGCGCGCACGTCGACGCGCTGCCCGTTCTCCAGCCGCCAGCCGAGCAACTGCGCGCGCGGACGGTAGAGGACGCAGCGCACCTGCGCGTTTTCATCCTTCAGCGAAAAATAAACGTGCCCCGACGACGCCGAGACGAGGTTCGAGACTTCCCCCGTGATCCAGCACAGCGGGAACGCGCGTTCGACCGCCTCGCGCGCCAGACGGTTCAAAAGAGAAACCGGGATGACGGCGGAAGGAGAATCGAAGTCGGATAAAAGCGGGGTCGCCATCCGCACATTTTACCTTTCTCTCCGCCCCAAGGCATAAAACGCGGGAGGATCAGAAATGATACGCAAAAAAGGGGCGTGATCTTCACGCCTCTTTTTTGACGGCTTAAACAGAAAAAAGGTGGGGGTTATTTTTTGACGAACACCAAACCCCGCTCATTGCGGACGCTCGCCCGTCGGGAAGGGATACTCGCCCGCCGGTTCGGGCGACTCGTTCGGTTCGGAGGGCGCCGCCGCCGCAACTTCGGGCGAAACGGAATCCTGCGCGGGCACCGTTCCCGGTTCGGGTTTTGCTTCGGGCGCCGCTTTCTTCACCATGGGCTTCTTCGCCACGAGTTTCGAGGCGGTTTTCCTTGCGGCGGGCTTAACCGCCTTGACCGTCTTTGCCAGCGGCTTTTTGGCGACGAGCTTCGATACGGGTTTGACCGCGGACTTTGCCACGGCTTTCTTCACCGCGCTCAAAGCAGGCTTCGCCGCTGTTTTCCTGGCGGCGGTCGCGGATTTCGCAGGAGCTTTCACAGGCGTTTTCACCGTGGCCGTCTTCGCCGGGGTTCGCGCCGTTTTCACCGGCGATTTTTTGGCGACGGTCTTTTTCGCAAGGGGTTTGACCGCTGCTTTTACCGCCGTCGTTCTCGTCGTCCTCTTGACGGCGGGCTTTGCGGCGGCCGTCTTTGCCGTCGTCGTTCTCTTCATTGCGGGTTTGGCCGCCACTTTTCCCGCTGCCTTTGGCGTCGTCGCTCTCGTCGCTTTTCTGACGACGGGTTTTGCCGCGACCGTCTTTGCCGCTGTCGTTTTCTTCACTGTGGATTTCGCCGCGACCGTCTTTGCCATCGTCGTTTTCTTCGCTGTGGACTTCGCCGTAGCCGTCTTTGCCGTCGCCGCGCCCCTCTTCACCACGGGTTTGGCGGCCGCCGTCTTCGCGACGGATTTCACCGGCGCCGTCTTTGCCGTCGCCGCTTTCCTGACGGCGGGTTTTGCCGCCGCTGCAAGCTTCTTCGCTACGGGTTTGACCGCCGTCGTCTTTGCCGCCGCCGTTCTCGTCACTTTCTTGACGAGGGGTTTCGCCACGGCCTTGGCGGCGGCCTTGACAGCGGGTTTGGCCGCGACTTTTTTCGCCGCCGGTTTCGCGGCAGCCTTCGAAGACGCCGACTTCGACGTGGGAGCATTCAGCGCCGTATTTCTCGTACCGTATCTTGCCATGTTAAAGCTCCTTTATTTGGGGAAAATTTCCAGCAAAAAAAACGTATGAACGACCCTCGAAAGCAAAGACTCCGAAGCCTCCATAAATTCGATGAGAGCGCAAAAAACGCGCTCATCGAATTTATGGATGAAAATCGTTTCGTCCTGATCGATCGGATTCATCGCTTTCCATATTCATGGACATTCGCAAGAAAAAATGTCCGATAAAAACCGCGCCGCATTTCCTGGAGCCCGACCCGCAGGCTACTTGCCATATATTGCGCCGTTCTTGCAATTCCCGGCTAATTCTAGTAGTAGGCGCGAAACGATGCAAGATTTTTCTCATGAAGTGCGAGAAGCATTTGAATTCCGTCACGATGCTGTCACGTTCCGATACGATGCACTCAAACGACATCGCGCTGTTCGCGGAGCGGCCATCGCCGATCAATCATGCAAGAGGCGATTGAAGCGCGGTCTTGCCCGTCCAGCTTAAGTGTTCCCAGTCGAAGAAGGCACCGGGGTCGGTCTTGCGCCCCGGAGAAACGTCGGCGTGTCCGACGATCGCGTCGATCGGGTAGCGCGAAAGAATAAAACGGGTCAGGGCGTCGAGGCGGTCGTATTGCGCGTTTTCAAAGGGAAGTTCGTCGCAGCCTTCGAGTTCGATGCCGATCGAGAAATCGTTGCAACGCGCTTTGCCTTGCCACGCCGAGCGTCCGGCGTGCCACGCGCGATGCGCGCACGAGACGAACTGGATCAGAAACCCGTCGCGGCGGATGAAAAAATGCGCCGACACGCGCATCCGGCTGATTCCGGCGAAATAAGGGTGTTCGTCGGGGTCGAGCCGGTTGGTGAAAAAGCGAAGGACATGGTCGCCGCCGAAGCACGACGGCGGAAGACTGATCGCATGGACGACGATCAGCGAAATTTCGGTTCCCGGCGGACGCTCGTCGAAGTTCGGGGAGGCGACCGGCAACGCGCCGGTCAGCGCGGCTTCGGACGCGAGCGCGTGCGCGATCACCTGTCGTCTTCGATTCCGAGTCGTTCGATACGGTAGCGCAAGGAACGGAACGAAACCCCGAGCAGACGCGCGGCGGCCGTCCGGTTGAATTTCGTTTTTTCGAGCGCGTCGAGGATCAACTGTTTCTCGACTTGATTGACATAGTCATCGAGCGTCTTTCCGTCGAGGCTGACGTTTTCCTCGCCCGCGACGGGCTCGGCGGCGAGCTGGAGGTCGTCGAGGTCGACGCGGCCGTTTCCGCACAGCGCGGTCGCGCGCTCCAGAATGTTTTCAAGCTCACGGACGTTCCCCGGATACGAATAGCGGAGAAGCGCGTCCATCGCCGCGTTCGTCAATTCGGGAAGCGGCGTCTCGTCGCCCTTCATCCGCGAGAGGATGAATTCGATCAGCAAGGGAATGTCTTCCTTCCTTTCGCGCAGCGACGGCATTCTCAGCTCGATGACGTTCAGCCGGTAATAGAGGTCCTGGCGGAAGGCGCCCGCGTCGAGGCAGTCCTTGAGGTTTTTGTGCGTCGCCGAAACGATGCGGACATTGACGGATTCTTCGTTTGTCGAACCCACTTTTCGTATCTTTTTTTCCTGGATCGCGCGCAGCAATTTCACCTGCATCGGCATCGGCAGGTCCGCGACTTCGTCGAGGAAGAGCGTCCCTCCGTTGGCCGCCTGGAAAAAACCGTCGCGGTCGCTGTCCGCGCCGGTGAAAGCGCCCTTGCGATAGCCGAAAAATTCGCTTTCCATCAGGTTTTCAGGGATCGCGCCGCAGTTGACCGGGACGAAGGGCGCTTCATGACGCGCGCTTCGGCTGTGCATCAGACGCGCCGCGAGTTCCTTGCCGCTGCCCGATTCGCCGGAGATATAGACCGCCGCCTGACTCCGCGCGAGTTTGTCGATCAGCCCCCTGACGTGTTCGATGGCAGCCGAAACGCCGATGAGCTGCGCGCCCGTCCTGTTTTCGGACGCGGGCGCCGGCGTCTTTCGGGGCGCGGGTAGCTTGAGCGCGGATTTGACGAGCGTGCGCAACTGGTCGAGCATGACGGGTTTGGAGAGGTAGTCGAACGCGCCGGCCTTCATCGCGGCGATCGCGTTGTCGGTGCTGCCGAAGGCCGTGATGACGGCGACGGGCGTCTCGCCGTAGCGCTCGCCGACCATGCGGACGATTTCCAGGCCGTTTCCGTCGGGGAGGCGCATGTCGGTCAGGCAGAGGTCGTAACGCGTGCCTTCGAGGCATCGCACCGCCTCGGCAAAACTCCCGGCGCAATCCACCGAGAGTCCCATCTGCGCGAGCGTCATGTCGAATAATTCCCGAATGTCATCTTCGTCGTCGACGACGAGGACGCGCATCGAGGAAGGACGAGGCCTGTTGCTATCGTTTGTCATTTCGTCGCCTTTCCTGAAATACAAAAATCCGTTCCCGTTTGAGTATCCATCAACTTGATCTGCGCGCCGTTCGCTTCGCAGAGTTCGCGCGCGATATAGAGGCCGAGTCCCGTACCCCGGCTGTGCGTGGTAAAGAATGGCTCGAAAATCTGTTCACGGAGTCCCGCGTCGATTCCGGGCCCGTCGTCACGGACGTGGAGGCAAACCTCGCCGTCCTTGGCGCCGTCGTGGACGACGAAGCGGACGCTCCCCTTACCCTTCCTGGAGTAACGCAAGGCGTTTCCGAGCAGATTCCATATGATCTGATGAAAATGCACGCGATCGAAGACGAGCTTCGCCACGCCGGAGATTTCGAACAGAACCGTTTCGGACGCCTGGTTTTTGTCGTCGTCGTACTCTTCGACGAGATTCGGCAGAATCAGGCGCAGGTCGAGCGGTTCGAGGAAAATCTTGTCGCGGCGCCCAAGTTCGAGGACATCGCTGACGATGTGGTCTACGCGCATGGCATTGTCGAGGATGATGCGCGGCAACCGGCTGGCGGGGTCAATTTCGTGCAGGAGCGCGCCCGCGTGGTTGATCGCCGAGAGGGGGTTGCGTATCTCGTGCGCGATGTTCGCCGTCAGGCGCCCTAACGCGGCGAGCTTCAACTGGCGCGCGCGTTCCTGGAGGCGTTCGGCGTCTTCGATGAGAACGAGCACGTCGTTTTCGGAACTTTCGGTCGCTATGAAGCGCGCGCTCAAGTTCATTCCGCTGGTTTGCGCCCTGCACACGACGTATTCGTCGAGCGGACGATTGCGCCACGCAAAAAAGCGCGCCGCGAGTTCCGGGGAATAACTCTGGAGACTTCGGCCCGCCGCCTCGCCCAAGCCGAGCAAATGTTCGGCGCGCGGGTTGTGCTGGCGGATGTCTCCGTTCTGGTTCAGCACGAGAACGCCGTCGTGCACTTCTTCGATGACGCGCTGGTTGATCAAGGTCTGGTTCTTGAGCGCGATGCCGCGCCGTTGCGCCAGGAGTTCGTTGGTGATCAGGCGCTTTGCGATCAGCCGCGCCGAGAGACCCACGCCGAAAAAACACGCGCTGAATACACCGGCCTGAAAAAGATCGGCGATGTCGAAGCCGTAGACGACCGTTTTGAATATCTCGCCCAAAAGAATCGCCACCGTCGCCAGCGCCGCGTAAAACAATACGAGGATTCCGTGGCCGACGAGACACGCGCCCGCCAGCGAGACGAGCATCATCGCGCCGAGCGCGCTGCGAAGCCCCCCTCCGAGGTGTATCAGGAGGGAAAACACCGCCACGTCGACGAGAACGTGCAGACTCAGTTGAAGGTTGAAATGACTGCCGTAATAATGAAGCGTGACGATCGCCGCCGAGGTCGCAAGCAGGTAGAAGACCACCAGCATCGATTGGAACGCGCTGCGTTCCGACGAGAATAGCGACGAGAGCGGCGCCGCGTCCACGACGAGCGAGGCAAGCAATATCCAGGCGATGCAAAAACGGTAGAACAGGAAGTAGCGCAGGGACTTCCAGTGCATCAGGGAAATTTCGTCGGCCTTGTCATCGAAGTACCGGATGTGTTCCAGCGAGGGAGAGATCGGAAAATCAAGCATCGCGTTCCCTGTGGTCTTCACTGCAATAGTAGCGACCGCGCGCGCGGATACTTTCGCTGATCGGCAGGTTGACGCCGCAACGCGCGCATTCGACCATTCGCTCGGGACGGTCGTCCCCCGGCGCGCGCCGACGCGCGCGCGGCGTCGATTTTCTCCTCAGCAGAAAAAAAACGACGAGGACGAGAAGGATCAAAAACGCCTGTCTCATGGCAACGCGGGAAGGCCGGAATGGTCGAACGACATCCTGCCCTCCCCTTGCCCGATCGCGCCGCGCATGTACGCGGCGCTCGCAGGGTCAATCTTCAATGAAAGACGCGAGTTCGTTGAGGTGCATGCGTTCGGTCGAAAGCTGGTTGATCGGCGCGTCGACGTCGGGGTATCCGAGCGCCATACAGCAGACCAACTGCTCGCCCGGCGCAAAATTCAGCGTCGATTCGACGACATCGGCGTGCGCCGCCCAACTCGCCTGGATGCAGTTTCCCAGACCTTCCGCCGTCGCCGCCAGCGCGACGGATTGAATGAAAAACCCGTAGTCGAGCCAGCTTCCGCGCTCCATCACCGTCTCGATGCTGAAAATGAGTCCGACCGGCGCGTCGAAGAAACAGAAATTCTGGTTTTGCTGCGCCAGCATGCGTTCCGTATCGCTCTTCCCGATGCCGAGCAGGTTGTACATGTCGAGGCCGATCTTCCGCCGCCGCGACAGATACGGGTCCTGCCATTTCGGCGGGTAATACGCATACCCCCATTTTTCGGCGCCCGGATTCGCCATGCGGAATGAGAGGACCGCGTTGACGAGGCGTTGACGCGCGTTGCCCGTCAGCACCCGGACGCGCCAAGGCTGCGTGTTCGTTCCGCTCGGCGCCCTGCCGGCGGCGAGCAGTATCCGTTCGATGAGCTTTCTCGGCACCGGGTCGGGGCGATAAGCGCGGGTCGATCTGCGCTGATACAGCGCCTCATAGACGCTCAGCGATTTGTCTTCGGTTCCAACTTCAGTATTCATTCGAAACCTCCATTCAATTGATCCTGGGAAACGTCAAAGCGGCCCGATGCGCGCGCGGCCCCTTTCCAAAATTCAAGATTATTCCACGTCGCGCCGGTTTCGGATACGCTTATGGGGCATTTATGGCGGAAGCGGCACAAAAAACAGGGATCAGGTATCAGGTATCAGATGAAAACCGATCGGGAAGAACCGGTGTAGGCGGAGCGGATCGAGAGCCACGGCGATTGCCAGATGCCTTGGGTTCTCGTAGGGGCACGGCGTGCCGTGCCCTGTCGGCGGTATAGGTTGGGCTGAACGAAGAGAAGCCCAACGTTCCGCAGGCGCATATCAGGCATCAGGGATTAGATGAAAATCAATCGGGTTTTCGTTGATTCTCTCCGGCGGCAACGCCGCCGGTAACTGATCTGATCCCTGATCCCTGAAAAGATGGTCGGGGCGAGAGGATTTGAACCTCCGACTCCTACGTCCCGAACGTAGTACTCTACCAGGCTGAGCTACGCCCCGACTTTTTGGACTTTCGCCGCAATCAATGGATGGGGAAGATCAAAATTCCCGCGCGACGGCGAAGAGGGGGAATTCTAGCAAAGAATCCTTGCAGGGGGAAGCCGGAAGACTTTGAATCGCCGCGACGGCGAGTTCGGCCTCGGCCTCGGCCTTTTGCCGTGCATACGCGAGCGCGGCGGAAGCGCGGACCGCCGAGAGCACCTTCCCGAAGTCGTCGCGCCCCGATATTTCGATCGCCTTGCGAACGTGGGCTTTTTGTTCCGGCGTCCCGTTTTGCAGAACGTGGATGAGCGGCAGCGTCGGTTTACCTTCCGCGAGGTCGTCGCCCAGGCGCTTCCCGATCTCGGATTCGACCCCCGAATAGTCCAGCACGTCGTCGATCAGTTGAAAAGCGACGCCGAGGTGCATCCCATAGTCGGCGAGGCTCCGCTCGACCCCGGACGGAGCCTTGGCGAGTATCGCGCCGATCCGCGCCGCGGTTTCGAAAAATTTAGCAGTTTTACAGCGAATGATGTCCAGATATTCGGCCTCTCCGATGTCGGCGTTGCGGCAGTTCATGAGTTGCAACACCTCGCCTTCGGCGATGACGCTCGTCGCTTCGGACAAGACCCGCATCACGCGCGTCTCGCCGACTTCGACCATCATCTCGAAAGCGCGCGAGTAGAAGAAATCCCCGACGAGAATACTCGCCGCGTTTCCGAAAAGCGTGTTCGCCGTCTCGTGGCCTCGCCGCAGACTCGAATCGTCGACGACATCGTCGTGCAACAGAGTCGCCGTATGGATGAACTCGACGACCGCCGCGAGGACGTGGTGCGCGGTGCCACGGTATCCAAGCGCGCCCGACGAGAGCAGGACGAGCGCCGGACGGAGGCGCTTTCCGCCGCCCAGAAGGATGTGTTCCGCGATCCGCCGCACGAGCGAGGCGCGCGAACGAAGGCGCGCCTCGGTCATCGCATCGACGGCGAGCATGTCCTGCCGTATCGGTTGATAGAGTTTTTCGAGATTCACAAACGCTTCCCTGTAAGTCCGATCGCGTATCGGCACGTCGGCATTTTAAGGTTTTTCCTCGCGGCGCTTCACACGCCGGAACGCGGATCGAAGCAAACTTCCGGAAAAATCGATCGGCGAAGCGCCATGTTAGCAGTTCTTCGACCTCGCGCGGCGTCGGAGAATATCCGATACGCCAAATCGTTTTGACTTGGCGTCAATAAAAAGTATAATGCATGGTTCTTTGCTCACCTTTAGGGTCCACACTATGTATGCGGTCATAAAAACCGGCGGCAAGCAATACCGCGTTGCCGACGGCGAAAAATTGAAAATAGAACAGATACCTGCAGAAGTCGGCGCGGAAATTACCCTTGATCAAATCCTGATGGTCGGCGAAGGCGAATCCGTCACAATCGGAACGCCCTTCGTTTCCGGAGCGTCGGTGAAAGCCACCGTGCTTTCGCAAGGTCGCCACGACAAGATCAGGATATTCAAGATGCGCCGCCGCAAGCATTATCAGAAGCACCAAGGCCATCGTCAAAACTACACCGAAGTCCGCATCGACGGCATCTCGGCCTGACGGAAAGGAAACCGACTCATGGCACACAAAAAAGCGGGCGGCAGTTCACGGAACGGCCGCGAATCGGAATCGAAACGCCTCGGCGTCAAGCGCTACGGCGGACAGAAGGTTTTGGCGGGCAACATCCTCGTCCGTCAGCGCGGAACACCCTTCCATCCGGGCGTAAACGTCGGCGTCGGCAAGGACCATACGCTTTACGCGCTCATCGACGGGCAGGTCAAGTTCGTCGTCAAGGGTGAAAAACGCCGCCGCACCGTCTGCGTCGTCGCCGAGTAAGTTCGTTCAAAAAGCGTCCGTGACGAAAAACGTCACGGACGGGTCACGGTACGAGAAAGCGCCCGCGCTCGACACACCCGAAAGGGAAAAGCCTTTTCGCCGGCGCTGCGCGACGCTCTCTCAAGCCCAAGCCTTGCGGCAGCGCTTTCTGAAGCCTTCCGAGGCCGGCGCATCCCACGGAACCCCCACGCGATGAAGTTCATCGACGAAGCCAAAATCACCGTTGCCGCGGGACGCGGCGGCAACGGCGTCGTTTCGTTCCGCCGCGAGAAGTACGAACCCGAAGGCGGTCCCGACGGTGGCAACGGCGGGAGCGGCGGCGACATCTTTGCGATCGGCGACCGCAACGTCAACACGCTGATCGAATTCCGCTACACGCGCAAATTCGTCGCGCAACACGGCGAAAACGGCGGGTCGGGCAACTGTTACGGCAAGGGGGGAAAGGACATCGTCCTTCATGTTCCCGTCGGGACGCTCATCGCGGACATGAATACCGGCGCGGTCGTCGCCGACCTGGACGCCGACGAAAAGAAAGCCCTGATCGCCAAAGGCGGTCGTGGCGGGATCGGCAACACGCATTTCAAATCGAGCACCAACCGCACGCCGCGACAATGTACGCTGGGGGAACCCGGCGAGGAACGCGATCTTCGCATGGAATTGCGCGTACTCGCCGACATCGGCCTTTTCGGTCTGCCCAACGCGGGGAAAAGTACTTTCATTCGCGCGGTTTCCGCCGCGCGCCCCAAAGTCGCCGACTACCCCTTCACGACGCTGCACCCGAACCTCGGCGTCGTCCGCATCGACGAAAACAAAAGTTTCGTGATCGCCGACGTTCCCGGACTGATCGAAGGCGCGGCGGAAGGCGCGGGGCTTGGGATCCGCTTCCTCAAGCACCTCTCGCGCACGCGATTGCTCTTGCACCTCGTCGACCTCGCGCCGCCCGACCCAGACGATCGCCCCGCGCGAGGCGCCGAAGCCATCGTCGCGGAACTCGAAAAATACAGCCCCGAACTCGCCGCGAGGCCGCGATGGATCGTCCTCAACAAACTCGACTGCATCCCCGAAGAAGAACGCGACGCGCGCGTCGCCGATTTTCTCGCGGACTTCGACGCGCACGGCGCACCGGTCTTTCGCATCAGCGCGATCAACGGCGAAGGCTGCCGAGCGCTCGTCTATAAATTGCAGGAAGCGCTCGACGCGCTCGGCCCACCCGACGCGCCGACGGCGGAAAATCGTTCCCGGAACTTTTTCGACGACGACGCCAAAGCCTGAATGAACGCGGAAACGATGGAAGCTCCCACCCCATGACGCTCACGCGCATCGCCCAAGCCGAACGGCTCGTCGTCAAAATCGGCTCCTCGCTCATCACGCACGACGGCGAGGGGCTCGACCTTTCGCGCATCGGCGAATGGACGCGCCAGATCGCTGAACTTGCGCGCGACGGCAGAGAAATCGTCGTCGTTTCGTCGGGCGCGATCGCCTGCGGAATGCGGCGGCTCGGATGGCGAAAGCGTCCCGCCGCCGTCAGCGAACTCCAGGCTTGCGCCGCCGTCGGGCAGATGGGTCTCGCCCAAGCCTACGAATCGACCTTTTCGGAACACGGCCTGCAAACGGCGCAGATCCTGCTCACGCACGACGACCTTTCCGACCGAAAACGCTACCTCAACGCCCGGACGACGCTGGCAACGCTACTCAAACTCGGCGTCGTTCCCGTTATCAACGAAAACGACACGGTCATCACCGACGAAATCAAATTCGGAGACAACGACACGCTCGGCGCGCTCGTCGCCAACCTCATCGAAGCGGACGTTCTTGTCATCCTGACCGACCAGGCCGGACTCTTCACCGCCGACCCGCGCAAAGACCCCTCGGCAACGCTCGTCCGCGAGGCGATGGCCGGCGACCCGTCGCTCGAAGCGATGGCCGGCGGCGCAGGATCGCAATACGGACGAGGCGGCATGCTAACCAAGGTCGCCGCGGCCAAACGCGCGTCGCGCAGCGGCGCGCATACGGTCGTCGTCAGCGGTTGCGAGCGCGAAGTTCTGCTCCGCCTCGCACGCGGAGAGGCGATCGGCACGCTCTTTACCGCTGAAACGCACCCGCTCAAGGCGAAAAAGCAATGGCTCGCCGACCAGTTGCAGCTCGGCGGTCGCCTTCTTCTCGACGCGGGTGCCGTAAAAGCGCTGGAAGCGGGGAAAAGCCTCCTCCCCGTCGGCGTCGTCGAAGTCCGGGGCGAATTCGAGCGCGGCGCCGCCGTCGCGTGCGTCTCGCCCGAAGGCGTCGAAGTCGCTCGCGGCCTCGTCAATTACGGCAGCAACGAAGCACGCCGAATCGCGCGCCACGCGAGCGCCGAAATCGAAGCGATTCTCGGCTACGTCGACGCACCCGAAATCATTCACCGCTCCAACCTGATCGTCTATTGATTCCATTTTCAAACCCCTCCCTGGTCAGGGATCAGGAATCAGGAGACAGGGATCAGAGGACAGAGGACAGAAGATAGATGACAGAGCGCTCGCTACGCTCGCTTCGTGATCTGTGTTCAGTCGTCAGATGTCGCGTTACTGCCTCCCTCGGATTACAGACAACTGACTACTTAAGGCCGAAGGCCGCTCTGTCGTCTGTCGTCTGTCCTCTGTCTTCAGAACCATAGGTTGGGGTGAGCGTAGCGAACCCCAACATACGGCAAATGTCCGCGTGAAAACCTGCCGTACAAAGCAATGCGGCATGGGTTCTCCACCTTCCCCCTGACAAGGGGGAAATGAAGGGGGTTTCGGGGTTTCGGCAAGCATCAGCGCGTTTTCAAACCTCCCAAACCCGCCCTTATCACATCATTCATGCGCCTGCGGAATCGTTGGGCTTTGTTTCGCCGTAGCCCAACCTATACCGCCGAGAACGGAGCGGAAACGGTATAGGTTGGGCTGAACGAATGTGTGAGCCACAACGTTTCCGAGGCGGGTTGAAAAATCGGTTAGGCGGCTTCACCGCCGGTGAAAGATCATTGAAACACCGATCGGTTTTCATCTCTCTCCTGTTTCCCGTCTCCTGATTCCTGATAGGCACGCCGCACCAAAAAAAGGGCGGCATCGAAGATGCCGC
>JAISAZ010000038.1 GCA_031266435.1 Accumulibacter sp. | reverse complement strand
TTGAGCGACGGGAGCATAATGTCTATGCGCATTCTCAATGCGCTTTCGTCTTTATCTGTCATGCTTTACAGTATAACCTATGAACATCTAACTGTAAATATTATTCATAGACAATTACTTAGCGGTAGTGTTGCCACCGGAAAAGATCCTTGAACCACCGATCGGGTGATCAAAGATTCTTCTCCGGCCGAAGGCCGCAAGAATTCTCTGTCTCCTGTCTCCCTGGCCCGGCCGAACGATTTTGAAAAGGAATTACAATAAGAAGACGTACCGAGGCGGGATCAAGCAGTCGAACACCCGGCGCCTCGTTTTGAAAACCTTCGCTTTACGGAGCGCGCCCGCGTGGGAAGCCTCGCTTCCGCGTCGCTTTGGCGCGCTCTCGATGGATTGAAATGCGACTTTTGAGCCTTATCGCCGTATTTTTTCTCTGGCTGCTGCACTTTTTGCCGCTCGCGCTCCTGTCGCCACTCGGTCGCGGCTTGGGGAGCGTCCTCTACGGCTTTGGAAAAGAACGCAGACGAATCGTGAAAACCAATTTGCGCCTGTGCTTTCCCGAACTCGACGAGGCGCGGCGGGACGCGCTCGCGAAAGCGCATTTTCAAGTCCTGGGGCGCGCGCTCATAGAGCGCAGCCTCTTGTGGTGGAGTAGCCCCGATCGCCTGCGCAGGCTGATACGCATCGAAGGCGAGGAAAAAATCCGCTGCCTCATCGACGCGGGGACGCCCGTCATCATGCTCACGCCGCACTTTGTCGGGATCGACGCGGGCGGCGCGAGGATCGCAATGATCTTCGATTCGCTGAGCGTTTATTCAAAGCAGAAAAACAAGGTCTTCGACGAACTCGTCCTTCGCGGGCGCAAGCGCTTCGGCGACCAGATGCTGCTCTCGCGGCAGGACGGGATGCTCTCGACGATCAAGGCGATGCGCCGGGGGCGCCCTTTCTATTACCTGCCGGATATGGATTTCGGTCGGCGCAATTCGATTTTCGTCCCGTTTTTCGGCGTCATGGCCGCGACGATTCCCGGACTCGCGCGCCTCGCGCGCGTCACCGACGCGAAAATCGTGCTCGTCACGACGCGCGTTCTGCCGGGTGCCGAGGGTTATTGCGTTGAGATCGGCGACGCGTGGGACGCTTTCCCCGGCGCCGACGTGGAAACCGACACGCGCCGGATGAACGCGGTCATCGAGGACGCGATCCGTTCGATGCCGGAGCAATACTACTGGGTGCACCGCCGCTTCAAGACGCGCCCTGACGGCGAGGCGGGGGTTTATCCCTGAATGTTCGTCAAAAAAGTGGATTTTACTTTTATTAAGCACGGATTTTCACCCTGCAAGGCTCCTTGGCCGACCGAGTATAATCTTCAGTTTGTCTTTTCCCGGAACGCCGATACCCTTGAACCGCCAGACCGAAAAACCCTTCGCGCGCGCTCGCACGGCCGCCGCCCACGGCGGGGGAGGACTTTCCCGGAATCCTCGCGCGTGACGCTGGCGTTCGTCCTGTACAAGTATTTTCCTTTCGGCGGATTGCAGCGGGATTTCCTGCGCATCGCGCGCGAATGCCAAAGGCGCGGCCACGCCGTCCGCGTCTATACCCTGATCTGGGAGGGCGCGATTCCCGAAGGTTTCGACGTCCGGGTCGCTCCGGTCAAGGCGTGTTCCAATACGAGGCGGAACGAAAAATTCACCGCGTGGGTCGCCGAGGACGTGAAACGCGACCCGGCGGATCGCGTCGTCGGCTTCAACAAGATGCCCGGACTCGACGTCTATTACGCAGCCGACCCGTGCTACGAAGAAAAAGCGCGTTCGCTGCGGCCGTTTTTTTACCGGTGGTCGCCGCGTTACCGGCATTTCGCCGCGTACGAGCGCGCCGTCTTCGACGCAAAGAGCAAAACGGAAATCCTGATGATCTCCGACGCGCAACGCCCGTTTTTCGTCAAGCACTACGCGACGCCGCCGGAACGCTTTCACCTCCTTCCTCCGGGGATCGCGCGCGACCGGCGCGCGCCGCCGGACGCTCCCGCCGTCCGCGCCGAATTCCGCCGTGAATTCGGTCGGATGAACGAGGACCTGCTGATCGTTCAGATCGGCTCCGGGTTCAAGACGAAAGGTCTCGACCGCAGCCTCAAAGCCGTCGCCGCGCTCCCCGCCGCATTGCGCGAGCGCGTTTATCTGATCGCGGTCGGCCAGGACGACCCCACGCCCTTCCTGCTCCAGATCAAGGCGCTTCGCCTCGGCGCGCGGGCGACGATCCTCAAGGGGCGCGACGACATCCCGCGCTTTTTGCTCGGCGCCGACCTCCTGATCCATCCGGCGTACAACGAAAACACCGGGACCGTCCTGCTCGAAGCGATGGCGGCGGGTCTGCCGGTGCTCACAACCGACGTGTGCGGTTACGCGCCTTACGTTGCCGACGCCGACGCCGGCCGCGTTCTCACGAGTCCCTTCACGCAGGGCGCGCTCGACGCCGCGCTCGCCGAGATGCTTGCCGACGAGCCGGCGCGCCGCGCTTGGTCGCGCAAGGGACTCGATTACGCCGACGCGGCCGACCTGTATTCAATGCCCGAACGCGCCGCGGACCTCGTATTGGCGGAGCGCGCGCGGTGAAACTCGTCCTTGCCGAACCCTTTTTGTCGCTCTGGCGCGGGAAAGACCCTTTCGTCGAAGTCGAAAATCTGCAAGGTGAAATTTTCCGTGACATGAAGGTCCGCCGCACACTGCGCGTGGAAATCGACGGCCTGGGCTACTTCGTGAAGATCCATCGCGGCAACAGCCTCCGGGAAATCGTCAAGAATCTGCTCACGCTGAAACTCCCGGTGCTCGGCGCGGCGCAGGAGTGGAGGGCGCTCGAACGCCTGCACGAGGCCGGAGTCCCCACGATGACGGCGGTGGCTTTCGGCGAGCGCGGCGAGATGACGCGAAGGCATTCGTTCATCATTACTCGTGAAATCGCGCCTGCGGTCGATCTCGACGTCTTCACGCGCGATTGGCGCGCCGCGCCGCCGCCCCTGGCCTTGAAGCGCGCGCTGGTCGCAAGGGTCGCGGAAATGGTCGGCGCGATGCACCGCGCGGGCGTCAATCACCGCGACTGCTACATCTGCCACTTTTTGTTGTCCGTCAACCCGCCGCCGTCTCCAGAGGCGATCTCGCTCGCGCTGATCGACCTCCACCGCGCGCAGACGCGCGCGGCCGTGCCGAAACGCTGGCGCGACAAGGACCTGGCGGCGCTTTATTTTTCGATCGTCGAAATCGGCATGACGCGGCGCGACAAGCTGCGTTTCGTGCGCGGCTACTTTGAAAAGTCCCTGCGCGAGGTTTTGCGCGAGGAAGCTGGACTTTTCCCCTTGCTGGAAGAAAAGATGAAAAAATTGTACCGGCGCAAGCAGCGCTACGGCGACGCGATATGACCAAAGCGCCCTTCGGGAGAGAAATGCCATGATGCAAAATTCGGATGCGCGACTCGCGCACGCCAAGGAAACCCTGCTGTCCGCGCACGACTTGAACGACGGCGATCTTTCGCGCGTCATCGCCTCGATCGTGACGCCGGGTGTCGATTACGCCGACCTCTACTTCCAGTACAGCCGTTCGGAAGCGTGGAGCCTCGAAGAAGGCATCGTCAAGTCCGGGAGTTTCAATATCGACGAAGGCGTCGGCGTGCGCGCCGTTTCCGGCGAAAAGACGGCGTTCGCGTATTCGGACGACGTCAGCCTGCCCTCGATCGTCGACGCGGCAAAGGCGGTGCGCGCGATTTCGGCGTCGGGGCAAAAAGCCCGCGTGAAGACCGCGTCGAAACCGGGAAAGCACGCAATACGCGAACTCTACGCGCCGATCGACCCCCTGCTCTCGCTCGACGCGGACGCCAAAGTCCGTCTGCTCGAAAAGCTGGAAAGCTACGCGCGCGCCGAAGACGCGCGCGTGATCCAGGTGATGGCGTCGGTCGCCGGGGAATACGAAGTCATCCTCGTCGCGCGGAGCGGCGGCCCGACGGTCGCCGACGTGCGCCCGCTCGTGCGCGTTTCGCTGACGGTCATCGTCGAAGGCGCGAACGCGCGCCGCGAGCAAGGCTCGTTCGGCGGCGGCGGGCGCACCGATTACGCGTGTTTCGACAACGAGACCCTGCGTACCTACGCGCGAAACGCGGTACACCAGGCGCTCGTCAATCTCGATGCGTGTCCCGCGCCCGCAGGGCCGATGACGGTCGTCCTCGGTCCCGGCTGGCCGGGAATCCTGCTGCACGAAGCCGTCGGCCACGGCCTCGAAGGGGATTTCAACCGCAAGGGCAGTTCGACTTTTTCGGGGCGCGTCGGCGAGCGCGTCGCCGCGAAAGGCGTCACGGTCGTCGACGACGGTACGCTGCCGCTGCGGCGCGGCTCGCTTGCGGTCGACGACGAAGGCAACCCGACGCGCCGAACCGTTCTGATCGAAGACGGCGTTCTGAAAGGCTATATGCAGGACACGCTCAACGCCCGCCTGATGGGCGTCTCTCCGACCGGGAACGGGCGGCGCGAGTCCTTCGCGCACCCGCCGTTGCCGCGCATGACGAATACGATGATGATGAACGGCGACAAGACCGCCGAAGAGATCTTGGCGTCGGTGAAAAAAGGCATCTACGCGCTCAACTTCGGCGGCGGTCAGGTCGACATCACGAATGGGAAATTCGTCTTTTCGATGTCCGAAGCCTACTTGATCGAAAACGGCAGGATAGGCCACCCCGTGCGCGGCGCGACGCTGATCGGGAACGGCGTCGACGTCATGAACCGGATCGCGATGATCGGCGACGACATGCGCCTCGATTCGGGCGTCGGCACTTGCGGTAAGGACGGTCAGAGCGTCCCGGTCGGCGTCGGGCAGCCGACGCTGCGCGTCGACGGGCTGACGGTCGGCGGAACGGCCTGAATTTTCTCCGAAACGATACACGTACACGCCTCGCGTTCGCGCGACGAGCGGACGGGGGAGGGGTTGCGCCGGTGTTCGGGCTTGAAGCGTCGCCTTGATATTCGGGTAGAATCCCGGATTCAAAACAGATCACAGGGTGAATCGATGCGCAGCAAACCGAATACAGACGACTTGCGGATACGCGAGATCAAGGAACTTGCCTCCCCGCAGCACCTCCTGCGCGAGCTTCCGGTCGGTTTTCAGGCGGCGCAGACGACCTTCGACGCGCGCCAGACGATTCACCGAATCCTCTCCGGCGCGGACGACCGTCTGCTCGTCGTCATCGGGCCGTGCTCGATCCACGATACCGACGGAGCGCTCGAATACGCCGGACGCCTTCGCGCCGAAACGGAGCGCCTCGGTGACGAGCTCTTGATCCTGATGCGCGTGTATTTTGAAAAGCCGCGCACGACGGTCGGGTGGAAGGGACTGATCAACGACCCCTACCTCGACAACAGTTTTCGCATCAACGAGGGCTTGCGGATGGCGCGGAGCCTGCTGATCGAAATCAACGAAATGGGTCTGCCCTGTGCGACGGAGTTTCTCGACACGATTTCACCGCAATACACAGCCGACCTGATTTCGTGGGGCGCCATCGGCGCTCGGACGACCGAATCGCAGGTGCACCGCGAACTCGCGTCGGGGCTGTCGTGTCCGGTCGGATTCAAGAACGGAACCGACGGCAACGTACGCATCGCGCTCGACGCGATCCGCGCGGCGCGTTCTCCGCACCATTTCCTTTCGGTCACCAAGGGCGGGCAGTCGGCGATCGTCTCGACTTCGGGGAACGAAGACTGCCACGTCATCCTTCGGGGCGGGAAGGCGCCGAATTACGAAGCCGGGCAAGTCGAAGAAACGGCGAAGGAAATCGCCGCGGCGGGGCTTGCCGCGCGCCTGATGATCGACCTTTCGCACGCGAATAGCTGCAAGGATTTCAAACGCCAGATCAACGTCGCGTGGAACGTCGCCGACCAACTCGCCGCCGGAGAAGACCGCATCTTCGGCGTGATGATCGAATCCCATCTGGTCGAGGGACGTCAAAACCTCGAAGCGGGAAAGAACCTCGAATACGGCAAAAGCATCACCGACGCCTGCCTGGGGTGGGAAGATTCGGTGACGGTGCTCGACATGCTCGCCGAAAGCGTACGCGAGCGCCGCCTCGTCGTCGCCGAACGCTGAGTTTCAGGAGACAGATGTCAGGAGACAGGAGACAGAAGAAAACCGATCGGTGTTTCAACGATCTTTCTCCGGCGGCGAAGCCGCCGGTAATTGATCTGATTCCTGTCTCCTGATTCCTGATACCTGATAAGGCGTACCGCGCTCCCCGGAAAATCAATCGCGCGGCTTTTTCACCCGTGCGTGCGCCCAAGGCACGTCGCCGCGTCCCCCCGCCTTGTTGAGCGCCCGACCGAGAACGAAAAGCAGATCCGACAGGCGGTTGAAATACTTTCGGATGTTTTCGGAAACAGGCTCGGCGTTCGCCAGACGGACGATGCGGCGCTCGACGCGGCGGCAGACCGAGCGCGCCAAGTGCGCGAGCGCGGCGGGGCGCACCCCGCCTGGAAGGATGAATTCCTTGAGCGGCGTCAGCGTCTCGTTGATCTCTTCGACGGCCGCTTCGAGGCGTTCGATCGCGTCTTCCTTGATCGCCGTGTAACCGACCGGGATGCAGACCTCGCCGCCGATGTCGAAAAGATCGTGCTGCACGGCGAGCAGAAGCTCGTGAATATTGCCGGAGAGTTCTTCGGCGAGCAGGACGCCGATGAAAGAATTGAGTTCGTCGACTTCACCGATGACGTCGATGCGCAGCGAATCCTTGGCGATCCGCGAGCCGTCGCCCAAGCCGGTCGTTCCCGCGTCGCCGGTCCGCGTGACTATCTTTGAAAGACGATTGCCCATGTCCGTTCTCCTTGAGGTGGGGAAAAGGCAATTATCCTAGATAAGCGCGGTCGCGTAGCGGTTTTTTGCATTTCCGCGAAACAGAGGACAGAAGACAGAGGACAGAAGACAGAGCGGCCTTCGGCCTTTGTAATCAGTGATCAGGGATCAGACGAAAACCGATCGGTGTTTCAACGATCTTTCTCCGGCGGCGAAGCCGCAGGTCACTGATCTGATTCCTGTCTCCTGTTTCCTGATACCTGATAGGCACGCCGTGCCCCACCGGAGGTCATCGCTGGAACATACCCTTGTGGTCATTCATAAAGGTGAGAGGTGGATTTCCGTATTTTTTTATTTCACCGCCGTGAAATATTTGCTATTCTTCTCTTGCAAGTCTGTGTTGTTGCTTGGAATCAGGGAACGGAACGCTCGATAAAGGGGAGAATCGAGGGTGGATAGGGCAGGGCGGTATTTCTTATCCGAAAAGGACGAGCCGGCAAGAATGAGCGGCGGGGAGACTGTACGCGCGCGTTGTGCGAATCGTGCAAATCGTGTGAATTCTGCGGACGGTACGAATTCTACGAATTGTAGCAATTTCATGACGTGCACGAGCGCTTCAGGCACGGTTTTTGCTCCTTCCTTCCTTCCTTCCTTCCTTCCTTCCTTCCTTCCTTCCTTCCTTCCTTCCTGATTCTCTAAAGACTCCGCCGCGCGGACGCGCGGCGCACTTTTCCGCTTTTTCCCGCCGGTCGAAAACCCGGCGCGGTGTCATAAATCCGCGCCGTTCCGCGTTTTCGACGCATCTTCTTCGTCCCTTTCGTTTCCTTCGTCGTTCTCCATCCGTCTTCGGGAGGCTTGTCATGGCTTGGCGTCGTTTCGTCCCCCACATCGTTCATCGTTTCGTCGATCGCGTTCCAAACTTTCGTCTCGCTTCTTCTGGATTCGCGATGTCGTTTGCGGTCTGCCTCTTTCTTTCCAGTGGCGCGGTGATCGCGGCTGAGATCGGCCAAGTCATCCGCGTCGTACCGGGGGCGTTTGTCACGCGCGAGGGGAAGACGATTCCACTTGCCGTTCATTCGCCGGTCGAAGTGACCGACACACTCACGACTGACGCGACGGGACGCGCGCGCATCCTGTTCAACGACGACAGCACGGTGGCGGTCGGGAGCAATACGAGTCTGGATTTACGCGACTACGCCGACAGCGGATCAAAGCCGGTCTTCGACGTTCACCTGATGCAGGGCGTCGCGCGCGTCGTCACGGGACGCGTCGTCGAAATGAACCCGTCGGGGTTCAAGGTCACGACCCCTGAAGCGCACGTCGGGATTCGTGGGACGATCATCAGTATGCGCTCGATGAACGGCGTGACGACCGTGTATGTCGAGAACACGACGCGTGAAGTCTACGTCAACGACATCCGCGTTCCGGGCGGACAGAAGATTACCCTCCCCGACGACCCGCTGCGTACCGAACCGATCCAGCCCGAAGACCGGCGCGAACTCGGGCGCGACCTCGCCTTCCTCGGCGGACGCGGCGTCGCCGCCGCCGCACCCGAACCCGAAATGGTCGTCCGCATTCCGACCGACCCCCCGCTCGCGTACGTCAACGCGGACAGCGGAACGGCGTCGCCGGATACGCCGCTCAAAACGCTGCCGCTCTCGCCGCTACTCCCCGGAGGTTCGCTGGGACCCAGTCCGGCGCCGCTCGGGTCGACCTACGTATCGGGCTTGCTGGCTTCCGGGGGAAGCAACACGCCGGTGTATTCGGCGGATTTCGCCTTCAACGTAAACCTCGGTACCGGTGCCGTCACGAGTGCGGAAATGCACGGCTTGGTGGTGACTCCTCTTTCTGTTTACGAACAATTCGACGTGGTCGGCGGGAGTGGGACAATGACTGCGGGGACCACCGTCATCAGCGGCTTTACCGGGCACGCGATTTCGTACGCTCCGGGGTCTGTGGCATATGTTCCTCCTATTGTTTCCACTGACGCAACGACTTTGACCTTCACTTCGCCGACTCCCGGCGTTCTGGGTTCGTCGGTGTCCGGCGGCTACGATATCAATTCTTCCGGCTGGGGTGGGATAGATACTGGTACCTTGAGTGGTACGTGGGGCGTGATGCCGCCGATGCTGACGACCGGATCGGTTTCGGGTAATCTGTATACGTCCTACGGCCTCAACACTTTTTCCGGCACCTTCACCTTCGACGTCAACCTGACAAGCGGCAATATCTCGAATGCGACCTTGAACGGTAGCGGCTTGGGGACCGATTCCGCAAGCTCGATAACCGCACCGCTCGCTGTAGATTTTATCGGCGGCGTCGGGACGGTGATGTCACCGGGCGGTTTTATAGTAGACAACTTCTCGCAAGGAGGCGGTGCCAATACATTCAATGGTGTGGCGCTTGATGGGACGACCTACGCGACCACCTGGATAAAAGGCAATCCCAATGTCGACCTGAACATCGTCCACTCGGGTGGCCTCGTACCGGTGGATTACGGTATCGACTACGTCGGCGGTAGCTACGACGTAGGTTTCGGCGCCGGAACCATAACGAAGCCTTGAAAGGGAGACGATTTTGCAAGCGCACGGCGTGTCCCATCGGCGGTATAGCTTGGGCTACGCATTGCTACGCCCAACGATTCCGCAGGCGCGTATCAGGAGACAGATGTCAGGAGACAGGAGACAGAAGAAAACCGATCGGTATTTTGTCGCTTTTTCTCCGGCGGGAAGCCGGCGGTAGGCTCTTTTTCATGCCGCCCCGGAAACGTTGTGGCTCTCGCTGCGCTCAGCCCAACCTATAGCGTTTCCGCTCCGTTCTCGGCGGTATAAGTTGGGCTGAGCATTGCTACGCCTAACGATTCCGCATGCGCATGAATGATGGGACAGGGCGGTTTGAAAGAGGCATGAAAACGCTCTGACGCTTGCCGAAACCCCGAAACCCCGAAACCCCGAAACCCCCTTCATTTCCCCCTTGTCAGGGGGAAAGTGGGGAACCCCTGCCACATTACTTTGTTCGGTAGGTTTTCGCGCGGTCATTTGCCGTATGTTGGGCATCGCTGCGCTCACCCCAACCTATGCGTGGTGGAATGGTTTTCGCACATACGGCGGCAACGCCGCCGCTAACTGATCTGATCCCTCTCCTCTGATTCCTGATACTTGGCTGGGCACGGCGCGCCGTGCCCCTACGCGCCAATCGACGACGCGCGGGCGTATAACAACGTGGTTCCTCCCCTGATAAGGGGAGGATAGGAGGGGTTTGGAATGCTTGAAAACCCGCCGACACTTGCAAAGGAATCAGAGATTCCTTTACTACGATTCGTCTTTCTCATCGCTGCCAAAATCCGTTCTCTCACGGTACAGACGCAAAAGCTCCTCGAACGGGAACGCGGTCTGATTTTCCCGATCAAGGCGGTGTTTCATATGCTGGAAATTTCGCCGGACACGCCAAGGCCCCAAAGGGAAGAGGAGTTGTTTGAGGTCGAGAATGTCGATCAGGCCGAAGTTGCCGTCGGGCATCAGAACGATGTTCCCGGTGTGGAGCGAGCGGAAATAGATGCGATGGCGGTGAAGCCGGCGGATGAATCCTGCCAATTTCGGCAAAAGCGCGTCGATTTCCGAAGGCTCACGTCTCAACAGTGCTTCCAGGGTGCATCCGGGCAAAGGGCGGTAGAGGCAGGCCGAAAGACCGGCGGACGGGTCGATCCAGAAGGTTTCGACGACTTCAGGGGTGGGAACCCCTGCCTTTTTGAGAATCCCGGTGTTTTTGGCGAAGCGGGCGGCGGGTGGAAACAGGCGCGCGAGCCAGGGGCGACGACGAGTGTAAAAAATTTTCAGAAACACGGTCTCCAAGTCGTCGGGGGCCTTCTTCATCGCCACGACTTTGGGACCGCGCGAGTCGTGTTCGAGCACGTCTCCGCGTTTCAGCCAATTTTCCAGTTCTTGCGCTGTTACAATCCGTCTAGTATCCTTTCGATTCATACCATCGGCTAAATGACATATCCTAACGGCACGTCGGGTTCAGCGATGTGTCTGTTGCGTTACGTCTTGTAGCGCGGCGTTTGTGCCGAGTCCCGCGATGTATATGTTTTTTTACGGAGATGCAGAAAATGCTGGGCGGATGGACACAAAAACGGCCGGTGAAATTTTCCTTCATGAGATCGGGGCGATCCGCGAGGCATGCGCGGGAACTTCATTAACATACTACAGAGTATGGTATGGACATTATCAGAGAGAGCTATCAAAAACACGATGCGCATTTTGCCGCCTATATGGAGGTGCCGGAGCGGGCTGCAACTGCTGAAACCTGGTTCGATAAATCTACCGCGGACTACTGGCGGCACGAAAGGTATTACAGATTTCTCGAACACATGAAGTGCAAGGACCGTTCATGGATGACGATAGGCGACGGACGCTGGGGGCTGGATTCCATCGCAATCAGGAGCCATGGATTTAAGAATGTTCTCGCCACGGACATCTCCGAAACACTCTTGGCGGAATCGAAAAAAAGAGGATTCATCGAGGAGTACAGGGTTGTAAACGCCGAATCGATGCCGTTTCGGGACGGCGAATTCGATTATGTCTTTTGCAAGGAGTCGTTTCACCATTTCCCGCGCCCCTGGCTTGCGCTTTACGAAATGCTGCGCGTGGCAAAATGCGGGGTGTTTCTGGCAGAGCCCAACGACAAGTTTTCAAGTGACAGAGTCATTTACAAAATTGCTAAAAACATAAAGAGTATCGCAAGGGGGAAAAGGATTTCCGAATGCGACGGTCTGGTCGACGCGGAGTATGAAGAGGTCGGGAATTACGTGTTCAAGATTTCTCGCAGGGATGCCGTAAAAATCGCGATGGCACTGGATTTGCCGTCTCTGTTGATCAGGGGGGTCAACGACTTTTATGAAAAAGGCGTTGAATTCGAGCCGGCGGATGAAAAAAAGTCGCGGCTTTTTGCGTCGATGATAAAGTCGATCAAGCGGAGGGATACGCTTTGCAAGCTGAGGATTCAGGATTACGACCTCTTGCAGATCGCCTTCCTGAAAACCGCGTTCGACGCTTCGACTGTGGACGCATTCAAAGCATCGGGATGGGATTGTCTCGAGCTTCCGAGGAACCCGTATTGCCGAAGGGAAGCTTGACGAAGGTCAAACTCTGGGCGTTTGGCGGCAAGCCGGGGCCGACGGGCGCCTTCTTTTGAGGCATCATTCCATTTCCAGTTCATCCCTTCCTTTGTCGACTTCGCCTTGCCGTACTACCTGTACTGTCTGCGGCTCGTCTTCTCGGCATGAATGAACTGGAAAAGGCATCAAACGCGTTTTTCGGTCAATTTCGCGTTCTTCCGCTGTTACAATTCGTATTCTCGCCCTTCATCCTGCCGCCAAATGACCGATTCCAACCGCCCGTCGAGTTTTGCGGTGTATCTGCGCCTGCTTCGCTACGTCCTGCCTTACAGCGCGCCGTTCGCGCTGAGCCTTTTGGGGTATATGCTGTTTGCGACGACGCAGCCGATGCTCGGTGGCATCCTCAAGTATTTCGTCGACAGCCTTGTCGACCCCGGCGTGAAGTTCTTCGAAAATATTCCATTTGAGTTCATCCGAAATCTGCGTTTCCCGGAGGCTGTCCCGTTCGTGATCGTCGTGATCGCGCTTCTCCAGGGTATCGGTTCGTTTTTCGGAAACTACTACCTTTCCAAGGTGTCGCTCTCGCTGGTACACGACCTGCGCGTTGCGCTTTTCAACAACCTCCTGACGCTTCCGAACCCCTACTTCGACCATCACAATTCGGGGCAGATGATTTCGCGGATCACGTATAACGTGACGATGGTGACCGGCGCGGCGACCGACGCGATCAAGATCATCATCCGGGAAGGGATGACGGTATTCTTCCTGTTCGTCGCGCTCATTTACATGAACTGGAAGCTGACACTTGTCATGCTGGCGATTCTCCCGGTCATTTCGCTGATGGTCTCGACCGCCAACAAGAAATTCCGCAAGCAGAGCTGGAAGATTCAGTCGGCGATGGGTGAGGTGACGCACGTCGCGTCCGAGACGATTCAGAGCTATCGCGTCGTGCGCAGCTTCGGCGGTGAAACCTACGAGCGTCGGCGTTTTCTCGATGTCAGTGCCGAGAATACGAAAAGGAACCTCAAGATGTCGCGGATTTCCGCGGTCTATACGCCCGCGCTCCAGATCGTCGTCTACACCGGCATGGCGGCTCTCTTGTATCTGGTCTTGCTCCTGCGCGGCGACGCGACGATTGGCGATCTGGTCGCGTATATCACGATGGCGGGCCTTTTGCCGAAGCCGATTCGTCAATTATCGGAGGTCAGCGCGACGATCCAGAAAGGCCTGGCAGGCGCGGAAAGCATTTTCGAGCAACTCGACCAGACGCCCGAAGACGACAGCGGGACGGTCGAACGCGAGCGTATCGAAGGACGGCTGGAAATAAGGAATCTGAGTTTCCACTATCCGGGGTCGGCGAAAAAAGTGCTCGACGACATCAGTCTTTCGATCGAACCCGGCCAGATGGTCGCGCTCGTCGGGCGTTCGGGCAGCGGAAAATCGACGCTGGCGAGCCTGATTCCGCGCTTTTACCCGCACAAGAACGGTGAAATCCTGCTCGACGGCGTTCCCGTCGAGCGTTACCGCCTTGCGAACCTGCGCCGGCAGATTGCGCTCGTCACGCAGCAGGTCAACCTGTTCAACGATACCGTCCTGAACAATATCGCCTACGGCGATCTGGCGGACGCGCCGAGGGCTTCGGTGCAGCAGGCAGCGGACGACGCGTTTGCAAAAGAATTCATCGATAATCTGCCCGAAGGCTTCGAGACGAAGGTCGGCGAGAACGGCGTCATGCTTTCGGGCGGGCAGCGCCAGCGTCTGGCGATTGCACGGGCGCTTCTCAAGAACGCCCCTGTCCTGATCCTCGACGAGGCGACCTCCGCGCTCGACACCGAGTCCGAGCGGCACATCCAGGCGGCGCTGGAAAAGGTCATGGACGGGCGCACGACGCTCGTCATCGCCCACCGCCTCTCGACGATCGAATCGGCCGACCGGATTCTCGTCATGGATCAGGGACGCATCGTCGAGCAGGGGACGCACGCCGAACTGATCGCGAAAAACGGGCATTACACCCGCTTGCACGCCCGACGCTTTTCCGACGAAGCGGGCGAAGCGGACGGCGGCGGCGGCGTGGGCGTGGTCGAAGAGACGGACGCCTGACCCGCCGTTTTCGCGTGTGTGGATGGAAATGATTCAAGGGATCGAAAAATGAAGATTACGATGATTGGAACGGGCTACGTCGGTCTCGTGACCGGAAGCTGCCTCGCCGAGGTCGGTAACGAAGTCCTCTGCCTCGACGTCGATGCGCAGAAAATCGATACGCTCAATTCGGGCGGCGTTCCGATTTACGAACCCGGCTTGGACGCGCTGATCGCGCGCAACGTCGCCGCGGGGAGGCTCTCGTTTACCACCGATATCGAAGCCTCGGTCGCCTTTGGGGAGATTCAGTTCATCGCCGTCGGGACGCCGCCCGACGAAGACGGGTCGGCGGATCTGCGCTACGTTGTCGAAGCAGCGCGGAATATCGGACGCCATATGTGCGGCTTTACGCTCGTCGTCGACAAATCGACGGTTCCCGTCGGGACGGCGAAGCGCGTCGGCGAGGTCATCGAGGAAGAATTGCGCGCGCGCGGTGTCGACTTTGAATATTCGGTCGCGTCGAACCCGGAGTTTCTGAAAGAAGGCGCGGCGATCGGCGACTTCATGAGGCCCGACCGTATCGTCATCGGGACCGACGACGAAAAAGCCGCCGCTCTCTTGCGGCGTCTTTACGCGCCCTTCCAGCGCAACCACGAACGCGTCGTCTCGATGGACGTGCGTTCCGCCGAATTGACCAAGTACGCGGCGAACGCGATGCTGGCGACGCGGATTTCGTTCATGAACGAACTCGCGCTCCTTGCCGAAGAACTCGGCGCGGATATCGAGCGCGTCCGCCAGGGGATCGGCTCGGATACGCGGATCGGCTATCACTTTCTGTACGCCGGATGCGGTTACGGCGGGTCGTGTTTTCCGAAAGACGTTCGCGCGCTCAAGAAAATGGCGCGCGAAAAGGGCGCTGCGCTGCGTATCCTGGACGCCGTCGAAGAAGCCAACGAAGCGCAGAAGGGCGTGCTCGCCGCCAAAGTGTGCCGACGGTTCGGCGACGATCTCGCGGGGCGGCGATTCGCCCTCTGGGGACTCGCGTTCAAACCCAATACCGACGATATGCGCGAAGCGCCGAGCCGGACGCTCATCGAGTCGCTTTTGCAACGCGGCGCGACGGTCTCGGCTTTCGACCCGGTGGCGACGCCGGAAGCCTTGCGCGTCTACGGAGAACGTCCCGACCTCGCCTTTGCGAACGACGCGACCACAGCGCTCAAAGGCGCCGACGCGCTCCTGATCGTCACCGAGTGGAAAGCCTTCCAAAGCCCCGATTTCCGAACGATGAAGTCGCTGATGAAGCACCCGGTGATTTTCGACGGACGGAATCTCTACGAACCCTCGATTCCGCGCGACCACGGCTTTGAATATTATCCGATCGGGCGGGCGTTACAGAGGACTGAAGACTGAGGACAGAGGACAGAGCGCTCGCTGACGCTCGCTTCGTGACCAGTTTTCAGTCGTCAGATGTCGCGTAATTGCCTCCCTCGGATTACTGATGCCTGACTACAAAGGCCGAAGGCCGCTCTGTCCTCTATCTTCTGTCCTCTGTCATCTGTCCCTGACCTCTGTCTCCTGTTTCCTGCCCGGCTCCGCGCGAACGCTTGTAGCGGTTGTAGCCCCACAAATATTGTTCGGGGCATTGAAGGATGAGCTTTTCGATTTCGCGGTTGATTTTTCGCGCGCGTTCTTCGGTCGTTCCGCAAATCGGGCGCGACGGCGATTGAAAACGGAGTTCGAAGCCTTGCCCGCGAGGCAGGCGTTTCGCCCACACCAGAACGATGCTCGCTCCGCTCTCGGACAGCCTCGCCGCCAGGGTCATCGTATAGGCCGGTTTTCCGAAAAAATCGATCCATCGCCCTTCGCCGGCCTTCGGCGCCTGGTCGGGGAGAAGGCCGACCGCTTCGTTGCGCTTCAGCGCTTTCATCAGCGCGCGAACACCGCGAAGGTCGGCGGACGCGAGCGACATTTGCGGGCGCGTCCGCCCGGTCTCCATCAAGGTTTGCAACCAGGCCTGTCGGGGAGGGCGGTAGAGAACCGTCAGCGGCATCCGCCGAGAGAGGTATTGCGCGGTGATTTCAAAGCAACCGAGGTGCGGCGTCAAATAAATGACTCCCTTGCCCGCGCGCCACGCCGCGTCGCTGACTTCGGCACCCTCGACGTGCCGGATATGGCTCAAGACCTCGTCGAGTGGGCGCAGCCAGATTTTGGGCAATTCAAGCGTCGACTTTCCCGCGTGGGAGACGACCGCCGAGCGGATTCTCCGCGCTCCTTGCGCGCCGAGCGCGAGCGCGCTGTTTTCGCGCAGGTGGCGGCGGTAGGTCGGCGAGGCAAGCCAGGTCAGATAGCCCGTCACTGCGCCCAAAGCGTGCAGCACGCACAGTGGAAAGTGGCTGAGAAAACGAAAAAGACGTATCAAGCGATCCTCCGGGATGCCAAGCGTTTGACCCGCATTGGTTCAAAACCTATAATTATCCATCCGCCGAGTTAACAGGACAACTTGCAGGGCGGAAGGGAGTGGAAGCTCCCGCTTCGGTTCCGGGCGCGCAAGGCGAGGCGCCAGAATCGCGCGGCGATGCGGCGGCAGGGCGTTCAAAGCCCGAAAGCCTTAGAAAGCGCGCGAATAGCCGAATAAAGCTGCTAAAGCGTCGTCTGCTCAGACCCCGGAGTTGGCAACGCCACAAGAACGGGGGATTTAACAGGGAATTTTCGAACGAAAATGCCAAGGACCGCGCGGCGCGCGCGCCCTGGCTTCGGTCATTCCCAATGGAGCGGACACAATGACACAAGAGTACATTTTTACCTCGGAATCGGTTTCCGAAGGTCACCCCGACAAAGTCGCCGACCAGATTTCCGACGGGATTCTCGACGCGATTCTCACGGAAGACCGCGCGGGCCGAGTCGCCTGCGAAACGCTGGTTTCGACGGGACTCGTCGTCATCTCGGGCGAGATCACGACGAAGGCGCATATCGACTACCGGTCAATCGCGCAGGACGTCATCCGGCGGATCGGATACGACGACTCCGAAATCGGCTTCGACCACAAAAGCTGCGCGATCCTGACCGCAATCAACCGGCAGTCGCCGGACATCGCGCAAGGCGTCAACGAGGGTCAGGGGCTCGACCTCGACCAGGGCGCGGGCGACCAGGGACTCATGTTCGGCTACGCGTGCGACGAAACGCCGACGCTCATGCCCTTCCCGATCTACTACGCGCACCGGATCATGCAGCGTCAGGCCGAAGTCCGGCGCTCGGGAAAACTCGGCTGGCTGCGCCCGGACGCCAAGAGCCAACTCTCGGTGCGTTACGTCGACAACAAACCGGCGTACATCGATACGATCGTCGTCTCGACGCAACACGCGCCGGAAGTTTCCCACGCGCAACTCAGCGAAAGCGTGATCGAAGAGATCATCAAGCCGGTGATTCCCCCGGAAATGATCAACGCCAGGACGCGCTATTTGATCAACCCGACCGGTCGTTTCGTCGTCGGGGGGCCGCACGGCGACTGCGGGCTGACGGGACGGAAGATCATCGTCGACACCTACGGCGGGATGGCGCGGCACGGAGGCGGCGCGTTTTCGGGGAAAGACCCGTCGAAGGTCGACCGATCGGGTGCGTACGCGGCGCGTCACGTCGCGAAAAACATCGTCGCGGCGGGGCTTGCCGAGCGCTGCGAAGTTCAGGTCGCCTACGCGATCGGAGTCGCGCGTCCGGTTTCCCTGATGGTACAGACCTACGGGACGGGGAAAGTCCCGGACGAAAAGCTCGTTCAACTCGTCGAAGCGCACTTCGACTTGAGGCCGAAAGGGATCATCCAATCGCTGGACCTCCTGCGCCCGATCTACGCGAAGACCGCCGCGTACGGGCACTTCGGCAGGGACGAACCCGAATTCACCTGGGAAGCGATCGACAAGGTCGAAAGCCTCAAAAACGCCTAGCGGCGCTTCGAAGGGCTTTAAGCGTCTGGCAAACGGCACGGGGCGGTTTCGTCCTGTGCCGTTTGCATGTGTAAACTTGTAAAAACATATGCAAGCTTGTGTAAACAGATGCCGCCCTGAAGACACCGTTTGTTTTCCGCCCGCGAAGCGGCGCATGAGATGTTCGGCGAAACATATTTTTGGCAAAACGCCGAGAATGTCGTGTTTTTCGTATTGCTTTTCGGAAAGCTGTGGTAAAACTTTCCCATTGCGATGCGTTGCCCCGAAGTGATGCTCAAGAAAATAAAAGTAAGCCAGTTGCTTCCTTACATGTTCATCGAAGAGTTTTGCGGCTCTTGGATCGCGCATCCGTTTTGGCGAAAATCTTTCACCATCGTCGACCCGGCAGACATCGAGGCACTCTGCGCGAGCAGCATCAAAGAAGTCTGGATCGATACGGAAAAGGGCAGAGACCTGCCCGACAGCGGGGATTCGCTCGGCGAGGCGGATTCGGTGGAAGACGTCGAAGTGAGACCCCGACACGCCAACGGCAAAGAAGCGAACGGGAAAGAGACGAACGGCAAAGAGGCAAGGCCGGCATCGGCGCCGATCGCGATCGAATTCGAGAACGCCGCCGAAATATACTCGCGTTCGAGAACTGCCGTCGCGTCGATGTTCAGCGAAGCGCGCATGGGCGAGTCGATCAATACCGAAGGCGCCGAGAATATGGTCGACGAAATTTCCGATTCGATCGCGCGAAACCCGCACGCGCTGATCAGTCTCGCGCGCATCAAGACGGCGGACGGCTACACGTATATGCACTCGATCGCCGTCAGCGCGCTGATGATCGCCCTCGCAAAGCAGCTCGGAATGAACAAGGACGAGACGCAACGCCTCGGCATCGCCGGCCTCATGCACGACCTGGGAAAATCGCTGACACCGAAGGACATTCTCAACAAACCCGGCAAACTCACCGAGAAAGAGTTCGCCCTGCTCCAGAAGCATCCGGGAGACGGTCACCGGCTTTTGCTCGACAACAACTGCGACGACGAAATCGTCCTGGAAGTCGCGCTCCACCACCACGAAAAGATCGAAGGGACGGGCTACCCGGAAGGACTCCACGGAAAGGATATTTCAATATTCACCCGAATGGGCGCGATCTGCGACGTTTATGACGCGATCACGTCCAACCGCCCGTACAAACCCGGATGGGACCCGGCGGAATCCCTGCACAAGATGGCGAAATGGTCCAAGGGGCATCTCGACCAAAAATTGCTCGAAGCCTTTGTGAAAAGCCTCGGCATCTATCCGGTCGGTTCGCTCGTCCGGCTCAAGTTCGGCGGGATCGCCGTCGTCGTCGAACAGGCCGAAGACTCTCTTTTAAGGCCGCGCGTCAAGGTTTTTTACTCGACAAAAACCCACAAGCGCATCATTCCCGAAATCGTCGACCTCTCTAACGAAAACTGCTCCGACGAAATCGTCTCGCGCGAAAACCCCTCGCGGTGGAATTTCCCCGATCTCAACGAACTCTGGGTCGACCAAGCCGCCTGATTCCTTTTCCGGTTCGTCCGCGCCTTTTCGGGATGGGAAAATCAGTGCTCAACCTGGAAAAAACCAGTGGTCAAAACGATTTTCAGGATTATAATTCGGCACTATCCGAGGAGCGTTGCAAGACCGTCGACGAATGGCGGTTTCAGGCTCGGTGTAAACGGCGCTCACTTTTCAACCCGCGACGGTCGCGGCGAGGAGTGAGAAAGCCTTCCCTACGCGCTTTCCCATTTTCCTTCGTTCGAGCCGCCGTTTTTCAGGAGAAACGTTGTGGCTGTTTTTACCGATTGTGTCATCGCCGACCCCGAACTCGCCGCCTGGGGGCGCAAAGAAATACGGATTGCCGAAACCGAAATGCCGGGGCTTGTCGCCATCCGTGAAGAATTCGCACCCACGCAGCCGCTGAAGGGCGCGCGCATTTCCGGGTCGCTTCATATGACGATCCAGACGGCCGTTCTGATCGAGACGCTCGTCGCGCTGGGCGCCGAAGTCCGCTGGGCGTCGTGCAATATTTTTTCGACGCAGGACCACGCCGCGGCGGCGATCGCCGCGCGCCGCATCGCGGTTTTCGCCGTCAAGGGCGAATCGCTCGCCGATTACTGGGATTATACGCACCGCATTTTCGACTGGCCTGCGGCGGAAAACGGCGAAAGGGTCGATAGCAACATGATCCTCGACGACGGCGGCGACGCGACGCTGCTTCTGCACTTGGGCGCGCGCGCCGAAAAAGACGCTTCGGTACTCGGCGCACCGTCTTCGGAAGAAGAAAAAATCCTGTTCGCGGCGATCCGCGCGCGCATCGGAGAAGACCCCGCCTGGTATTCGTCGCGTCTCGAAAAAATCCTCGGCGTAACCGAGGAGACGACGACCGGCGTCCATCGTCTGTACCAGATGCACCAGAACGGCGAACTGAAGATTCCCGCGATCAACGTCAACGACTCCGTGACGAAGTCCAAATTCGACAACCTCTACGGCTGCCGCGAATCGCTCGTCGACGGGATCAAGCGCGCGACCGACGTGATGATCGCCGGGAAGATCGCGGTCGTCTGCGGTTACGGCGATGTTGGCAAAGGGTGTTCGCAGGCGCTGCGCGCGCTTTCCGCGCAGGTCTGGGTGACCGAAGTCGACCCGATCTGCGCCCTCCAGGCGGCGATGGAAGGCTACCGCGTCGTGACGATGGAATACGCTGCCGACAAGGCCGACCTTTTCGTCACGACGACGGGGAATTTCCACGTCATCACGCACGCGCATATGCAAAAGATGAAGGACCAGGCGATCGTCTGCAATATCGGGCACTTCGACAACGAAATCGACGTGGCCTCGCTCGAACGATACACGTGGGAAGAAATCAAGCCGCAGGTCGACCACGTCATTTTCCCGGACGGCAAGCGCCTCATCCTGCTCGCGAAGGGGCGTCTCGTGAATCTGGGCTGCGCGACCGGGCATCCGAGCTACGTCATGTCGTCGAGTTTTGCGAACCAGACGCTCGCGCAGATCGAGCTTTTTACCCGCACGGGCGAGTATCCCGTCGGCGTCTACACGCTGCCGAAGCGGCTCGACGAAAAAGTCGCGCGCCTGCAACTTACGCGCTTCAACGCGGAACTGTCGACGCTGACCGAAGCGCAGGCGCGCTACATCGGCGTGCCCGTCGAAGGGCCGTACAAGGCCGATCATTATCGTTATTGACCCCGTCGGAAACCCCACCATGAAACAGAAAATCGAACTTTCGGTGGAATTTTTTCCGCCGCAGACACCCGAAGGCGTCGAGAAACTGCGCGCCGTTCGCCAGCGGCTCGCCGCGCTGAACCCCGATTTCTATTCGGTCACTTTCGGCGCGGGCGGGACGACGCGCGAGCGCACCTTCGACATCGCAAAAGAAATCAAGGCCGAGGGGACTCGCGTCGCGCCACATTTGTCGTGCATCGGCTCGACGAGCGCCAAAATCCGCGAAATCCTCGAAGATTACCGGTCGGCGGGAATCCGCGATGTCGTCGCGCTGCGCGGCGACCTGCCCTCCGGGACGGCGGAGGCCGGCGAATTCCGCCACGCGGCTGAACTCGTCGAATTCATCCGCAGGGAAACCGGAGACCATTTTCATATCCGCGTCGCGGCCTACCCCGAATGGCACCCGCAGGCTCGGCACCCGCGCGACGACCTTTCGGGTTTCGTGAAAAAGGTCGGCGCCGGGGCGGATTCGGCGATCACGCAGTATTTCTACAACGCCGACGCGTACTTCAACCTCGTCGACGACGCGCATCGGCTCGGCGTCGAGATTCCGATCGTTCCGGGCGTCATGCCGATCAACAGTTTTTCGAAACTCGCGCGCTTTTCCGATAATTGCGGCGCCGAACTGCCGCGCTGGATGCGGCGCAAATTCGAGGAACTCAGCGACGATACCGACGCGATCAGGGACTTCGGTCTCGACCTCGTGACGCGTCTTTGCGAGCGTCTTCTGGCAGGTGGGGCGCCGGGGCTTCATTTCTTTTCGATGAACCAGTCGGCGCTGACGCTGGAGATCTGTTCGCGTCTGAATCTTTCCGCCTGACGCCTTCCGCGCTCTTCGCCTTCCCGACGAGCAAGACGCCGGCAAGGACGAGCGCGGTTCCGACGACCTGCGCGAACGAGATTCCCTCGTCGAGAAGCCACCAGCCGAAGAAGACCGTCAGCACCGGACCGAGCGCGCCGATCAGCACCGAACGCGACGCGCCGATCCGGCGCGTCGCCGCCGAAAGCATGAAGACCGGCAAAATCGTCGAGAAGACGGCCATTGCGATCCCGTAGTAATAGATCGGCGCGGGCTGCACGAGCGCCGAGAGGGGTTGCGCGACGAAGAAGTGGATTTCCGTCGCGGCGGCTGAAACGAGCGTCGCGAGCGACGAGAAGCGGGCGACGCCGAAGCGTTTGATCGCGGTTTCGCTGTACGCCTGGTAGACCGCGTAGCTCAGCGACGCGCCGAATACCAGACACGCGCCGACGACGACGCGTCCGACCTCGCTCGTGACGCGCAGGTCGTGCGCGAAAGCCAGCCCGATTCCGGCGTACGATAAAACCATCGACTTTATTTCGCGCCGGTCGAAGGATTTTCCCATGAACGCGACGCCGATGAGGATCGTCAGCATCGGGTAGGTAAAGAGGATCAGGCGTTCGAGTCCGGCGGAGATGTATTGCAGCCCCATGAAATCGAGTATGCTCGAACCGTAATACCCGAAAAGGCCGAGTACGATCAGAAAAACCCAGTCGCGCCCGGAAATCGACGGGCCGGCGCGCAAGGACGCGAACGCGACCCAGAGGAAGACCGGGAACGAGAAAATCATCCGAAACGAGAGGAGCGTGATCGCGTCGACCGGCGCGACCATGTACGCCAGCTTGACGAAGATGGCCTTGAGCGAAAAACCGAGCGCGGACAGAACGGCGAAAATGACGCCGACGCGTTCGGGAGAAAGGCGGTTGGAAAACATGTTCGAACGTGGAAAAAGCGTAGTATGAATGATGAATCGTCGCAAGTCGCGCGACAATTGCTCTATCGACAATCCTGCGTTCGTTTTTGACGAAGGGCAAGGCGCGAGCGGCGGCGGCTGACGCCCTTTGGCGAACCAACCCGGTCAGGGTTTTACTTTTTGACGAACACTTACGATGAAATACGACCTCGTCGACCTGCGGCTCTTCATCGCCGTCGCCGAAGCGCAAAACCTGACGCACGGCGCGTACCGCGCGAACCTCGCGGCGTCTTCGGCGAGCCACCGCATCCACCGCCTCGAAGAAGCGCTGGGCGTCTCGTTGCTCGCGCGCGAGCCGCGCGGAGTCCGCCTGACGACCGCCGGTGAAGTCCTGCTGCAACACGCCAGAAGGGTTTTCGCACGGCTCGAACAGATGCACGCCGACCTGGAACCCTTCGCCGCCGGAGTGCGCGGTCACATTCGGTTCTGGGCCAACACCGACGCGATCCACAGCTATCTTCCCGACGACCTGGGGGGATTCCTCCGCGCGAACCCGAAAATCAGCGTCACGCTCGAAGAACATCCGAGTCCGGAGATCGTCGTCGCCGTCGCGCGCGGCGAAGTCGAAGTCGGGATCGTCGCCGGAGGGGACGGAGGCGCGCGGGTCGAACGGATACCCTACCGCGCCGATCGCCTCGTCCTCATCGTCCCGCAGGGGCACGCGCTCGCCGGGTCGAAGGGCAAGGTGCGCTTTTCCGAGGTCACAGATTATCCTTTCGTCATGATGCACGCGGGTTCGGCGATTCACACCTTCACGATGAGCGCCGCGGCGTCGCTCGGGTGCCACCTCAACGTCCGCATCCAGGTGCGCGGCTTCGACGCCGTGTGCCGGATGGTCGGCGCCGGTGTCGGCGTCGGACTCGTCCCGCTGAGCGCGTTACGGACGGTCGGACTCCCCGAACCCCCCGTCACCGTCGAAATCGACGAACCCTGGGCGAATCGCGACCTGCAAATCTGTGTCCGCGAGCGGAAGTCGCTGTCGGGATTCGCCGCGAAACTTGTCGATGCTTTGCTGAGGACAGAAGACTGAGGACAGAAGACAGAATGGTATTCAGTAATCCGTAATCAGATAAAACCGATCGGTATTTCAACGATCTTTCCCGTCGGTGACCGACTCGTAGGGGCACGGCGTGCCGTGCCCAGCGGCGGCATAGGTTGGGGTGAGCGAAGCGATGCCCAACGATTCCGCAGGCGCGTATCAGGAACCAGGCATCAGATGTCAGGAATCAGGGATCAGATGAAAACCGATCGGCGTTTCAACGATCTTTCTCCGGCGGCGAAGCCGTCGCTCACTGATCTGATACCTGACATCTGATTCCTGATACCTGATTGGTGGCGAAGCCGCCGCTCACTGATCTGATTCCTGATACCTGATTGGTGGCGAAGCCGCCGCTAACCGATCTGATCCCTGTTACCTGTCTCCTGTCTTCTGTCCCCTGCCCGCCAGATACCGCTTGATTTTTTCCGTCTCGTAAAGGAAAGAGGAAGAACAGAGCACGCCGACGATCATCAGCAAGGCGCCGATGTGGTGGACGAGCATCGAGAGCGTATGCGCGTGGTCGGTGATGCCGAAATACCCCAGCAAATAAACCCAGTCGTGTTCGACGCCCTCGGCGAGGGGGAGTACCGGGTCCAGCGCGTCCCAGATATACGGCGAGAGGTCGATCAGGCTTGCGCCTCCCCACCACAGGCAGACGCCGGCGGCGAAGGAATCCGCCTTGCGCGTATGGAAGGCGTACGCGACGCCCAAGGGAAACGCGACCTGGAAAAAACTTCCGCCGAGCATGCGCATGAATTCGCCGAGCGGGTAAAAAATGAGATGGCCGGCTTCGTGAAACGGAAGCAGGATCGAGTGCATGAAGGTCGCGTCGATTTCGTCGGTGTGGTAATTCTTCGAGATGAGGAGAAGCCCCCACAGCGAGATGAAGATCAGCGTCGCCGCCTGACCGTAGAAGACGAAGGGGTTTTCGGGAAGTTTCTGTACCTTGACGATTTCGTCGAAACCCGGCTCTTCGGGTTTTTCTCCGCGCCTTGCGCGCTGGCGCTTCGATTCTTTTTCCCATTTGTGGAACCATATTCCGCATTTCGGGCATTCGGAGCGCGCGTCGAGCGGCGGTTCAAAGTGCGCGGCGCACTTCGGGCAGCGGAAAACTTTTGAAGAAGGCTCAAGACCAGCCATATTGGGCGTCTTCCGGCATGGAAAGTGTTAGAATCAACTCCTGTTTCGTTTATGAATCGTCGGCATCAAACGGCGTCGTGAATACTCGGCTACCAAGGTGTCGACAATTTTGAAATGGAATCATCCGCTTTTCGCGCTTTGCCCGTAGACGGGCGGCTGTTATTTTCGCGGAAAGCCAAAACCAGAACAATAGTATAGTCTATTTCGCTCATGAATCGAAGGCGCGCGCTTTGAGTGTGGGCGACCGTGAATCGCGGCAAGGCGTTGCGGAGTTTCTCGCCGGTGATTTGAAATGACATCGGTCGTGCCGTGTCGGCGCGACCAACAGTACGAATGAGGATCCTATGTCCGGACACTCCAAATGGGCCAATATTCAGCACCGCAAGGGCCGCCAGGATGAAAAGCGCGGTGCGGCTTTTTCGAAGATCGCCAAGGAAATCACCGTCGCAGCCCGGATGGGCGGCGGCGACGCGAGTTTCAATCCGCGTTTGCGCGTGGCTGTCGACAAGGCCAAGGGCGCCAATATGCCGAAAGACAGGATCGACAACGCGCTCAAGAAGGGAACGGGAGAACTCGAAGGCGTCGAGTACACCGAAGCCCGCTACGAAGGCTACGGCGTCGGCGGCGCCGCGCTGATCGTCGATTGCCTGACCGATAACCGCACGCGAACCGTCGCCGATGTTCGTCACGCCTTCAACCGCAACGGCGGCAATATGGGCGCCGACGGCTGCGTCGCCTTCCAGTTTACGCACTGCGGGCAACTGCTTTTCGCTCCGGGAACCGATGAGGACGCCCTGATGGAAGCGGCGATCGACGCGGGCGCCGAAGACGTGCTTACTAACGACGACGGCTCGATCGAGGTGCTCACCGCGCCGAACGATTACGTGCAGGTCAAGGAAGCGCTCGAAGGCGCGGGGTTTTCCTCCGAGTTCGGACAGGTGACGATGAAGCCCGGAAACGAGGTCGAATTGACCGGCGACGACGCGGCGAAAATGCAGAAGCTCATCGACGCGCTCGAAGACCTCGACGACGTTCAGGACGTTTATACGAGTGCCGTGTTCGGCGACTGATCTGATACCTGATGCCTGATCCCTGATTCCTGATACCTGGTTTTTTGTACCAGTTCTTGACACACCCTTGGCGAGTGCTCCGTAAAACGGCTATGATTCCTTTCCCGCTTCGTCCTTGCCTTTGTCGACTTCGCTTCGGCATCGAGGCATGAACGAAGCGGACCGCCGGACGCGGATTGAACAACGAGAGGAAGGGACTTAATTGGAAACGTATAAAGCCGATGTCGTCATCGTGGGTGGGGGCGGTTCGGGTTTGCGCGCGGCGATCGCCGTCGCCGAAACCGACCCGCTCTTGAAGATCGCCCTGGTCTCCAAGGTGTATCCGATGCGCAGCCATACCGTCGCCGCCGAGGGGGGCGCGGCGGGTGTGCGTCAGGCGCACGACTCCTTCGACTACCACTTCCACGACACCGTCGGCGGCGGGGACTGGCTGTGCGAGCAGGATGTCGTCGAGTATTTCGTCGCGCACTGCCCGACCGAGCTGACGCGCCTCGAACACTGGGGCTGCCCGTGGAGCCGCAAGGAAGACGGCCACGTCAACGTGCGCGCCTTCGGCGGGATGAAGATCGAACGAACGTGGTTCGCCGCCGACAAATCCGGCTTTCACATTCTGCACACGCTCTTCCAGACCTCGATCAAGTATCCGTCGATCAAGCGATTCGACGAATATTTCTGCGTCGACCTCGTCGAAGACGACGGGCGCTGCCAAGGCGTCGTCCTCATCGAAATGGCGACGGGCGAATTCACGCTGATCGAGGCGCGTTCGGTGATCCTCGCGACGGGCGGCGCGGGGCGCGTATTCCGCGAGAATACCAACGGCGGCGTCGTGACCGGCGACGGGATGGCGCTCGCCTACCGGCACGGCGTCGCGCTGCGCGACATGGAATTCGTCCAGTACCACCCGACGTGCATGCCGATCACGGGGCTTCTGTTTACGGAAGCGTGTCGCGGCGAGGGCGGCTACCTCGTCAACAAGGACGGCTACCGTTACCTTCAGGATTACGGTCTCGGCCCCGTTCAGGACAAGCCGCGCAACAAATACATGGAACTCGGTCCGCGCGACCGCCTGAGTCAGGCGTTCTGGTATGAAAAGCAAAAGGGGCGGACGGCGGAAGGCCCACTGGGCTCGGTCGTCCACCTCGACCTGCGCCACCTCGGCGAAGCGCGTCTGCGCGAACGCCTGCCGCTGATCTACGAAATGGCCGAAACCTTCATGGGAATCGACCCGGCGAAGCAGATGATCCCGGTGCGCGCCGCCGTGCATTACACGATGGGCGGGATTCGCGTCGACGGTCGTTGCGCTTCCGAATTGCCGGGGCTTTTCGCGGTCGGCGAGTGTTCGAGCGTCGGGATCCACGGAGCGAACCGCCTCGGGTCGAACTCGCTGTCCGAATTGCTCGTTTTCGGAAAAGTCGCGGGTGACGCGGCGGCAGAGCACGCACGCCACGTCGATTTCGGAAAGTCCGAAGCCTTGCAAAAACAGGCACGTGAGGTCGAACGAGGCCTCATGGCGATGAAGACGAAGACCGGCGGGAAAGAAAAAGCCGCGCTCCTGCGCAAGGAAATGGCGCAGCGGATGGAAGACGGGTGCGGCATTTTCCGCGTCGAAGCGACGATGAAAACGACGTGCGACAAGCTCGCCGAATTGCGCGAACGTTTCAACGATGTCGCCATCGAAGACCAGACCAGCGTCTGGAACACGGAATTCCTGACGACGATCGAATTGGACCACCAACTCGACGTTGCGGCGGCGATGGCGAATTCGGCGCTCCACCGCCGCGAATCGCGCGGTGCGCACCAGCGGCTCGACGGCTACGGCGAGCGCGACGACGTCAATTTTCTCAAGCATTCGGACGCCTACCGCACGCACGGCGGCCCGCCGCGCATCGAATACAACGCGGTGAAAATAACGAAGTCGCCGCCGGCGGCGCGCGCCTACGGCGCGGCGGGCGAAAAGGCCGAACAGGAAAGAAAGGACGCTCATGTCTGAACCCCGAATCATTGAAATCGAAGTCCTGCGCTACAACCCGGAGAGCGATGCCGCGCCGCGCTCCGAAGTCTACAAAGTGCCCTTCACCGACGATATGTCGGTCCTGCAGGGCGCGCAGTACATCAAGGACAATTTCGACGGCTCGCTGACTTTCCGCTGGTCGTGCCGGATGGCGATCTGCGGGAGCTGCGGCATGATGATCAACGGCATCCCCAAGCTCTCGTGCGAAACCTTTTTGCGCGACTACTACCCGAACCGGGTCAGCCTCGAAGCGCTCGCGCATTTCCCGATCGAAAAAGACCTCGTCGTGGACTGGAGCGGCTTCATGGAAAAGCTCGAAAGCGTCCATCCCTACATCATTCCAAAGGAAGAGCGCGCGATCGAAGAGGGCGAATATCTCCAGACGCCGAAGCAGTTCGCCGAATACATCCAGTACGCGGCGTGCATCAACTGTACGCTCTGCTACTCCGCGTGCCCGCAGTTCGGCCTCGACCCGGACTTCATCGGCCCCGGAGCGATGGCGATCCTGCACCGCTACAACGCGGACTCGCGCGACGGCGGCGCGGACACGCGCATGGAAGTCGTCGCGTCCGAAGACGGCGTGTTCACGTGCAGCGCGGCGGCCTACTGCTCGGAAGTCTGCCCGAAGCACGTCGACCCCGCCAAGGCCGTCAACATCAACAAGATCAACGCGAGCCTGGATTACTTCCTGCGCTTCCTGAGGCCGAAAGGAGATTCGCAATGAGCAAACGCCGACCCTACATCCGTTCGATGGACGGATGGTGGAAAAAGAATCCCTACTTCGTCGAATACGTCGTCCACGAAAGTACCGCGCTCTTCGTTTTGGCCTACGCGCTGATCCTTCTCGCCGGTCTCGTCCGGCTTGGGCAGGGCGAAGCGGCATGGAACGCCTGGCTCGAATGCATGAAAAGCGTCCCGGCACTCGTCGTGCATCTGATCCTGCTCGTTTCGGTCGTCTACCACACCTACACCTGGTTCCACCTGATGCCGGTCACGCTCCCGACGATCCGCGTCTGCGGGAGAGAACTCAAAGCCGGCGAAATCGTCAAAGGCGGGTTGGTCGCCTCGGTCGTCGCTTCGATCGTCGTGTTCGCATCGATCAGAGGGCTGCTATCATGAAAATCCGCAAACGCTCGAACGCGCCAATTTTCTGGGGACTTTTCGGCGCGGGCGGCACCCTCGCCGCGCTCATCGGCCCGGTGCTCATCTTCATCACGGGACTCTGTGTCCCGCTCGGATTCCTGCTCCCGAGCGACACGATGCGCTACCCGAACATGCTGGGCTTCGCGCGCAACTTCATGGGAAAAGGCTTTATTTTCGCCGTCATCGTCCTCTTTCTCTGGCACTCGCTCCACCGTATTCTGCACTCGCTGCACGAATTCGGCGTCCCCGCCGGAACGACGGCGAAGCTGTTCTGCTACGGCGCGGCGCTCGCCGGAACGCTTCTTGCGGCCTTCGTATTGCTCAGGATAGGGTTTTAGGTTCGGGAATCAGATCGGCACGTAGGGGCACGGCGTTCCGTGCCCCTACGGTGGGATGATATTCCGGGTGGGGTTTCGTCACTCCGGCGGCAACGCCGCTGTTGACCGATCTGATTCCTGTCTCCTGATCCCTGATCCCTGAAATGGCTTGCGCTTCGCGCAAGCGAAACGTTGGGCTTCGTTCCTCAGCCCAACCTATACCCTGCGAAGCCGCCGCTCACTGATCTGTCCTCTGTCTCCTGTCTCCTGGTCCCTGACCCCGCCGCGCCTCGATGATCGCTTTTTTCACCGTTTGCGCTTCTTTCGAGTTTGGGTCGATCGACGGGAGCAGGTGTTCCCAGAAATTGGCAGCCGCGCCGAGGTCGCCGCGCTCGGCGGCGGATACGCCGACGAGGACGAGCGCGCGGAGCGCGTCGGGGTCTCGCGCGAGCGCGCGTGAGATCAGGCGGTCGATTTTCGAGTCGACGCGCCCACGGTTGAGGAAGAGGAGCGCTTCGGCGTAATCGACGAGCGCGGCGGCGTCGCCGTCGATCGCTTCGCCGCTTTGGGCGAAGGCCTCCGCCGCTTCGCCGAAGCGGCCGCTCGCGTTGTAGATGCGCGCGAGCCGAATCCGGCTTTGCGCGTCGTCCGGGTTCGCGCGGAGCTTTTCTTCGAGTTCGCCGACGAGCGCCCGAACGATGCGCTCGCCCTGCGATGCTTCGCTTTCGGGCGCGAGCGCCGACGGCGTACCGAGACGCAGGTAAACGGCCGTCGCGGCGAGCGGGATGACAAGAGCGAGCGCCAAGCTCGTGACGCCTCGCGCTCCCCACTTCTCCCCCGGAAATTCGCGCGCGCCGCCCTCACGGCTCTCTTCACTCAGGCGGCGTAAAAGCGCGTCTTCCACTTCGTCGAAATCGGCATCGGTGGTCAGACCGCGCTCCGGCGGCGTAGAGGCGCGGCGCTTCAGGTGGAGGGCAAAAGCGGCGAAGGACGCGAGGAAGAGGAGCACGGGGCCGAACCACAGGAGCGCGGCGCGGCGCGTGAGGCGGGGCCGGTAACGGATGAAGTCGCCGTAGCGGTCGCTCATGAAGTCCATGATTTCGTCGTCGCTCTTCCCTTCGAGAATCATCGCGCGGATCCGGTCGCGCAGGTCGGCGGCAAGCTCGGCGTTGGAACTCGCGAGCGACTCGTTCTGGCAGACCAAGCAGCGCAGTTCGGCGGAGATTGCGAGCAGGCGCTTTTCGACGGCGTCTTTGGGGCCGGCGGCGTCTTGCGCGAATGCCGGGAAGGCGCACGCCAAGATCAACAGAAACGTGGAAAAGAGGCGAGGCGGGAGGTTTTTCATCGTGAAAGCTCCTCGACGAGCGGGAGGAGTTTCCCAACGAGTACCTCGCGCGTCACCGGGCCGGTATGTTTCAATCGTATGACGCCGTTTTTGTCGATCACGAAGGTTTCAGGAACGCCGTAAACGCCGTAGTCGATGCCGACGCGCCCGTCGACGTCGAGGACCGAAAGCGCGTAGGGGTCGCCGTGGCGCTTCAACCACGCGTTCGCGCGTTCGTGCGCGCGTTCGCGCTCGGCGGCAGGGTCAAGCTTTGCGGCGGCTTGCGCGCCGTCGCCACGGACTTCCTTGTAATTCAGTCCGACGAGCGGGAGCGTATCTTTCATGCGGACGAGCAGCGGATGCTCCGCGCGGCAAGAAACGCACCAGCTCGCCCAGACGTTGAGGAGCCAGACCTTTCCGCGCATTTCGTCGGGAGAAAAAACCTTGGCGCCTTCCGGCGCTTCGCTCAAGACGGGGAGCGAAAACGCCGGCGCGGGGCGACCGACGAGCGGCGAAGGAAGTTCGTGCGGGTCGCGTTCGAGGCCGAGCGCCATGAGCGCGACGACGGCGATGAAAACGAAGAGGGGCCAGAAAAAGCGATTCATGTCGGCGAAGAAGGTCGAGCCGTGTTTTCCGGTTTTATTTCGGAAGCAAACGTTTTTGGTGGCGCGCGCCTCCTCGCGGCGCGGCAATGTCCGAAGGCGGCGAGCAGACCGCCGAGCGCCGCGAGCGCGCATCCGCCCCATATCCAGCCGACGAAGGGCTTGCGCGAGATTCGCACCCTCCACGCGCCTTCGGGTGCGTCGCGGTCAACGGGCGCGTCGAGCGCGACGTAGAGGTCGCGCGCAAAGTCGATCGCGGCTTCGGTCATCACGACGCCCGAAGTCGGGTAGAAGCGCTTTTCGGGGAGAAGTTTGCGCAGAATTTTCCCCTCGCGGCCAAGGTCGAAGTCGGCGACGAAGGCGTGGTAGTTCGGGCCGCTCTCGCCGTGGACGCCGTTGAAGCGAAAAGCGTAATTCGCAAACTCGACCGTCTCGCCGCCGGTGAACAGAAAAGTTTTTTCGTCGGGGTAGCCGTTGGCGAGCGTGATCCCGGCGACGAGCACGGCGACGCCGACGTGCGCGACGTGGGTCCCGCCGAAATCGATGAGGCGTCGGAGTAAGGAAAGCCGAGTTGGGGACGCGCCAACGCGCATCGTCGTCAAGGCGTTCTGGACGCTGGAGAGCGCAATCCACGCGGCGAGCGTCAGCCCGAGGGCGGGCAGAGGTTTCCACGCGCCGAAAAAAGCGGGCACGAAAAGCCCGAAAGCGAGCGCGAAAAGAAAGGTGGGGCGCAGCCTTCGGATGAGCGCGGCAGGGTCGCTGCGCTTCCAGCGCGCGTTGATTGCGGCGCCGGTCAAAAAAAGCGCCGAAACCGCCAGTGGGGTGAATACGGTGTCGAAGTAGGGCGCTCCGACCGAAATCTTGCCGAGGCCGAGCGTGTCGATCGCCAAGGGGTAGAGCGTACCGAGCAGGATCGACGCGCACGCGACCATCGCCAGGATGCCGGCGACGAGCAGGAAGGTTTCGCGCGACGCGAAGGCGAAACGCCCACCGGGGGAGACGCGCGGCGCGCGCCACGCGAAGAGCGCGAGCGAGGCGCCGACGACGAGCGCGAGGAAGGCGAGGATGGAAACGCCGCGCTGCGGGCTTTCGGAAAACGCATGAACCGAGATCAGTACGCCGGAGCGGACGAGGAAAGCGCCGATCAGCGACAGCGCGAACGCGACGATCGCGAGAAAGAGGCACCAGAGACGAAAGGCGCCGCGCTTCTCGGCGACCGGCAGCGCGTGGATCAGCGCCGTCGCCGCGAGCCACGGCATCAGGGAAGCGTTTTCGACCGGGTCCCAAAACCACCAACCACCCCAGCCGAGTTCGTAATACGCCCAGAAAGACCCGATCGCGATTCCGAGCGTCAGGAAAACCCACGCGAAAATCGTCCAGAGACGTGAAGCGCGCGCCCACGCGAGGTCGGGCGCGCCGGAAATCAGCGATTCGACGGCGAGCGCGAAGGGAATCGCGAGGCCGGAATACCCCAGGTAGAGCATCGGCGGGTGGACGATCAATCCGGGGTCTTGAAGGAGAGGGTTGAGGTCGCGCCCGTCGGCCACGGCGGGGAAAACGCGTTCAAAGGGATTCGACGTGAAGAGGAGGATCAGGAGGAGACCCGCTTCGACGAGACCGAGGAGCGCGAGGACGCGATGCCTCGCCTCGCCGGAAAGCGATTTCGAGAAGACGCCGAAAACGAGCGTCCAGACGGCGAGCGCGTACGCCCAGAAAAGCAGCGAACCCTCGTGCCCGCCCCACGCGGCGGCGATCCGGTAGACGAGCGGCAAGCGCGTGTTCGAGTGCCGGACGACATAGGCGACGGAAAAGTCGTTCGACGCGAGCGCGAAGACGAGGCAGGCGGCGGCGACCGAGAGGGAAAGAAACTGCGCGAAAACGGCGGGCCGAGCGAAGCGCGCGATGCCACACGGACAGTCGGGGCGCCAAAGGCCGACGCACTGCGTCAGCGCGAGGACGAAGGCGAGCGCGAGCGCAAAAAGGCCGAATTCCGGGATCATCGTGAGGAGACGGCGTCGCCCGCGCCGGACGGTACGCGAGTCCCCAGCGCACAAGAACTCCTGTGCGGGAAGGGTGTCCGCGCGCACCTCTCCGCGCGCAAGGGCCGCGACGCCGTTACGTTTTTCGTCCTCTCGCCGTTCTCGCGTTCGCCGGGAAGCTTGATCCTGAGTCCTCTCGCCATCTTCTCGAAGCCTTTCTGAATGCGTTTTCCGCGTTTCTTCCGTATTATCCGACGCCGCCGCGTTCGGTTTCCCGACCATTTAGTGTTCGTCAAAAAGTAAAACCCTACTTTTTGCCGGGTTGATCAGGGTTTGAAGCTGAGCAAAGCCCACCTTCAAACCATGTAAAAAACAACGCAAAACCAGTCCGGCATTGGGGTTCTCTTGCTTCTCTTATTTTTCCTTCCAAAAAAAGCGTTATTTTTTGACGATTGCTTACGGTATTGCCGATGCGGGATCTTCGATCCTCGGGCGGCTGGGAAAACGCCCTCTCTTCCCTACTGTAACACCAATGCGAACAAATCCTGTCTCCAGCCTCCTCCCGAACACCACGCGCCGGGGCGGCTCCCGAATAAGATCGCGCGAAGGCTCAAGGTTTCGTATTTCTTGCCGTTACTCCTTCCCGGATCGTCGTGCTTTTGTCGATTGCGCGTTGCGGAACCTGGCGTCTTCGGCTTGTTTTCTCATTCCTTTCCCAGTTCATTCATACCGAGAAGACGAGCCGCAGACAGTACAAGTAGTACGGCAAGGCGAAGTCGACAAAGGAAGGGATGAACTGGGAATGGAATCAAGTGTGAACGATTGGAAAAAGGAATAACAACTCTCAGAATGGTTTTATCTGGGTACACAAATCGCCGGCAAGCGTGCCGGCTTGCCCGTGTTGGGCTGGGCGCCTCAAGGCGCCTCTCCGTTTCGTCTCGGCTTTCGAGCGAAATCACTTTTTTCTGGAGAAATTGATCATCATGAAAATCAGCAATTCGGCGCTACAGTTTGAAGCGAGTCACAGCCAGATGCGGCAGCACGAAGTCTCGGAATCCCTGCGCGTCTCGTCGGGCAACCGTCCTGCGTCCTCCGTCGGTGGCGCCGCCGACGCGGCCTTGCCGCGCGTGAATATCTCGGACGCCGGACGCGCCGCGCAAGCCGGGGAAGTTACGGCACTGGACAAGGGGGTGAGTGGCGAGGACCCCAAACTGTCGATCCTGCGCGCCTTGCTGGCGCGCATGACCGGCAAGGACGTCGAGGTCTTCGACAAGAGTCGCCTGGATGCCGCGAAATCGGCGTCGAATGCCGGGGGCGGCGCCGGGGTCGCCATCGAATACGACCGCCACGAATCCTACACGGAGACCGAGCAGATGTCGTTTTCGGCCAGCGGCGTCGTACAGACGGCGGACGGCAAGAGCATCGCGTTTGAAATGTCGCTGTCGATGGAGCGCAGCTATCACGAAGAATCCAGCGTGAGCGTCCGCATGGGAAGCGCCCGCAACACGGGCGACCCGCTCGTGATCAATTTCAGCGGCAACGCCGCGCAACTCACCGACCAGCGCTTTGCCTTCGACCTGAACGCCGACGGAGAAGCGAGCGAACAGATCAATTTCCTGGCGAGCGGTAGCGGTTTCCTGGCGTTCGACCGCAACGGCGACGGAAAGGTCAACGACGGTTCTGAACTGTTCGGCGCGCGCACGGGGGACGGATTCGCCGAACTCGCCGCGCTCGACGGCGACAAGAACGGCTGGATCGACGAAAACGACACCGCGTATTCGCAGTTGTCGGTCTGGATCAAGAACGCATCGGGCGCCGACATCCTGCGCTCGCTCAAGGAGGCGAACGTCGGCGCGATCAGCGTATCGCGCGCTGCCACGCCGTTCTCGATCAAGGACGCGAACAACGACCTGCAAGCTCAGGTGCGGGCGAGCGGCGTTTACCTCCGGGAAAACGGCGGCGTCGGGTCCGTCCAGCAGGTCGACCTGACGGTCTGATTCCTTCTTCCCAGAATTCCGCACGGCTTGGGGTTCTCTGCGCTTGCCTCGATCCGTGCGATTTGGAAAAGGAACGAAAGGGAATGATGTTGCTGAATGCCAAACTGAATCCCCGGATACAAACAAGAATTGCAAACGGATCGACTCTGTTTGTATCCCTTACACTGCTTCTTCTCGGAGGGTCAATTTTTTTCAGAGCCCCGACCGACGTAAAAAGCTCGTTTGTTTTGTTTATCGCGCTGACGCAATGCATTCTTTATTTTTCGGCATGGAAGCGCATGGCGATGAAAATGGCGGGACTCGAGTTTTTTTTGGTGGCGTTTTTCAGCATGATGTTTTTTTCTTCGGGGCCGGACGGAGGCGCCGGTCGAGCCTTGTTTGGCCTCCTCGAAAAACCTCTCCTGATCTGGTATAATTCCAATATCCTGAATTATACGAAAGGGGCCACAGATGAAAGTGAGAAGCGCGATCAAGCTTGATCTGTTTGCTGAAGAACGCC
>JAISAZ010000018.1 GCA_031266435.1 Accumulibacter sp. | reverse complement strand
TGAGGAACGAGGTTCCTGAGAGGTGGCCTTCGGGGAGCGATTTGCTTTGTTGAGAAGCGCCGACACTGGTGACGGTGGCCATGAGGTCGTTTCCGTTTTGGTGCAGGTTAAAGTTGTAGTTGAGCGTCGATCCCGCTTGCCCGGTGGCGTGGGTCCAAAGTCCACTCAGCGAGGTCGTTGCGTGGATCAGCGTGACTTCGTCTCCTGTCGTCAAGGATGACGACGAACCGCTCATCCCGACGTCGATCTTGCTTGGGTCTACACCGTTACCGAGCGTCGCGGTACCGACGGTCAGGATCACGTCGTTCGCCACAACCGTCGAGTCGAGGTAGAAGTTGATTTTTTCGAAGTTCTCGATACCGGCGACAGTGTTTCCCACCGCGCGCACATTCAGCGTGTTGCCGGTGAAGACGTCGCCGGTGCAGGCACCGTTGCAAGCACCACCGTAGAGTCCTGTACCAGCCGTCATGACGCCGTTGAGGTTGACAGTGTTGCCGGTCGCGCTTCCAGAGGTGTTGTTGACGTATCCGCCGTAAACAAACGTGTTGACCGTACTACCGTTCAGGTTGACGGTGTTGTGGGTCGCGGTGCCGGCCTGGGAGTAGCCGCCGTAGACCTTGCTGTTGACCGTACCACCGTTCAGGTTGACGATATTGTCGCTCACGGCGTCGCTGCCGCCGGATTCTCCACCGATGACGCCGCCGACCGTGCCGCCGTTTACGTTGACGATGTTGCCAGTCGCGGTGCTGCTTTCGGATTTTCCGCCGGTGACGATGTCGCTGACCACGCCGCCGTTCAGGGTGACGATGTTCTTGGTCGCGGCGCCACTAAAGGAGTAGGCACCGGAGACGCCATCCACCGTCCCGCCATTGATTTCGACCGTGTTGTTCGCCGCGCCGCCGTCTGCATCCCCACCAAAAACATAGCCCGAAACGGTACCGGTATAGCCGGCTTCAATGATGACCGTGTTCCAGTTCGCGCTGGTGTCTCCGCTTCCACCATAAACACTGTGCCCGACATTGCCAGTGCCCCGGATCGTGACGGTATTACTGTTCGCGGCGCCGTCGGTCATCGCGCCGTAAACGTCGCTCGTGACGTTGCCGCCTTCGAGGATGACGTGATTCGAGTTCGCGTCGGTGTAAGACGTGCTCTCGTTCATACCGCCGTAAATTTCGCCGACCGTCCCGGCGGTCATTGTGACGGTGTTGTTCTCGACGACGCCGGTACCGGAGGTGTAGAGGAGACCACCTATGGCAGCACCGACGATCTGCGTCGTGCTACCGCTGATTACGACACGGTTGTTCTGGGCGTCGCCCGAATCGGAATGAGCACCGACAGCGTCGCCGGTGACCTTGGCGCCGCCCTCGATGTTCAAAGTGTTGTCCGTCACGGAAGCGCTTGCGCCGTCGAAGGCGCCGTAGGCGTTGACGACTTCGACGCCAGTGCCGGAAACGGTCAGCGTTTGGTTTGAAGTGGCGGCACCATTAGAAGTACATGGTGAAGAGGTGTCACTGCCGAATACGTCCCCGTATGAGCCTGGTGTGGAAACCGTGCAATCCGCGTAGGCGGACGACGCTACGAAAAGCGCCGCGACGGCGAGCGCCGCGCGGCTTAGGCGATTAGAATAATGCTGTGTGTGTGTGTGTGTGTGTGTGTGTGTGTGTGTGTGTAGCAATAAGCGTGCCAGCGAAGGCCGGCGATTCAATGATGCCGCGTGTCGATTTGTTCATGCCCTGCCTCCCTGTGCGTATATGGTTTACGAGTGTCATTATAGTGAGACGAGATTCCGAGGCAAGAGAAATTTCATTTCCAGAAGGCAGGGTTCAGGGATCAGAAGGCAGGGATCAGAAGACAAGAACCGCGAAACACGCGAAAAGCGCGAAAATTTATGCAAACACTTCACTTTTCGCGTCTTTCGCGCCTTTCGCGGTTGAAATCGGCTTTCATCTGTCCCCTATTCCGTCATTCATACACATACGGAACGTTGGGCATCGCTTCGCTCACCCCAACCTATGCCGCCGCTGGGCACGGCACGCCGTGCCCTCAAAGCGAATCCATTTTGAAAACCTTCCCCTTCGAGGCGATAATCACGCCTTCGTGAAAGAGAAGCCCTGAACATCCCTGCCGAGACAATTCATGCGCCCAAGCCAACGTCAGCCGTCGGAACTTCGTCCGATCCGTATCGTCAGAAAATTTACTCGGCACGCCGAGGGTTCCGTCCTCATCGAGATGGGCGAGACGCGCGTTCTGTGCACCGCGAGCGTCGAGGATTCGCTCCCGTCGTTTCTGCGCGGCAAGGGTCAGGGCTGGGTCACCGCCGAGTACGGCATGTTGCCGCGCTCGACGCATTCACGGATGGCGCGTGAGTCGGCCAAGGGACGGCAGACGGGCAGAACACAGGAAATACAGCGCCTGATCGGGCGTTCCCTGCGCGCGGGAATCGACCTGAAAGCGCTCGGCGAGCGCCAGATCGTCCTCGATTGCGACGTTCTGCAAGCCGACGGCGGGACGCGCTGCGCGTCGATCACCGGCGCGTGGCTCGCCCTCTCAGACGCCTGTACGAAGCTCGTCGACGCCGGGAAGATTGCATCCCACCCGGTCAAAGACCACATCGCCGCCGTTTCGGTCGGGATCTTTGACGGCTGTCCCGTCCTCGACCTCGACTACATCGAGGATTCCGGCTGCGATACCGACATGAATGTCGTCATGACCGGGCGCGGCGGGATCGTCGAAATTCAGGGAACGGCCGAGGGCGAAGCCTTCACGCGCGCGCAGATGGAGAGCATGTTCGACCTCGCCGAAGCGGGAATCCGCCAGATCGTCGCGCGCCAGCGCGCCGCGCTCTCCGAGTGAATTTCACCCCATGAAACTCGTCATCGCCTCCGGCAATCCGGGGAAATTGCGCGAATTCGGCGAATTGCTCGCGCCGCTGGGTTGGGAAGCGCTCGCGCAGGACGCGTTGGGCGTTGCGGAATGTTCCGAAACGCATTGCAGCTTCGTCGAAAACGCGCTCGAAAAAGCGCGCCACGCCGCGCGTTGCACGGGGCTGCCCGCGCTCGCCGACGATTCGGGTCTCTGCGTCCGCGCGCTCGGCGGCGCGCCGGGTGTGCATTCGGCGCGCTACGCGCAAACCTCCCCTTCCGAGGCGAAGGACGACGAAAAAAACAACGCAAAGCTCATCGCCGAACTCGCCAACTTTACGACGCCCGCCGACCGGCGCGCGCGCTACGTTTGCGCGCTCGTCTTCGTCCGCCACGCCGACGACCCGCAGCCGATCATCGCCGAAGGCGAATGGCACGGCGTCATCGCCGTCGCGCCGCGCGGCGCGGGCGGCTTCGGCTACGACCCCTGGTTTTTTCTCCCCGAACTCGGGCAGACCGCCGCCGAACTTTCCCCCGAAGAAAAGAATCGCCGATCGCATCGCGGTCAGGCGCTCCGTCGGCTCGCCGAGCGTCTGCGAACTTTGGCGGAGGCGGAATACGACGGCGACGGCGACGGCGCGCCCGGATGAGCGTACGCGCGCCTCCGGGGAAGGTCTGCCCAACGCCCCCCCTCTCACTTTACGTACACCTTCCTTGGTGCGTCCGCAAGTGCCCGTACTGCGACTTCAACTCCTACGCCGTCCGCCGCGCCGGTCACAGCGCGGTCGAAATTCCAGAGGCGCGCTATGTCGATGCGCTGATCGCCGACCTCGACGCCTCGGCCTTGTTCCCGCAGGTGCGCGACCGCGAAGTCGTGAGCGTCTTCTTCGGCGGCGGAACGCCGAGCCTCTTTTCGGGCGAGGCGATCGCGCGCCTCGTCGCGGCGATCCGCGCGCGCCTGAATGTGCGCGCCGACGCTGAAATCACGCTCGAAGCCAATCCGGGAACGGTCGAGAACGAAAAGTTCGCAGCCTTCGAAGACGCCGGAATCAACCGTCTCTCGCTGGGCGTCCAGAGCTTTTCCGACACGCTTCTGAAAGCGATCGGGCGGATTCACGACGCCAGCGATGCGCGCCGCGCGATCGAAGCCGCCGCGCAGCATTTCCCCGTGTTCAACATCGACCTGATCAGCGGGCTTCCGGGCCAGCGCGTCGAAGACGTGCTCGACGATGTTGAGCAGGCGATCGCGTTTTCTCCGGCGCATCTCTCGAACTACGCGCTTACGCTCGAACCCGGATCGGCGTTCTGGTCGAAACGCCCGGAACTCCCCGACGCCGACCTCTGCGCCGACATGCTCGACGCCGTCGAAGAGCGACTGACGGTCGCCGGCTACGCCCATTACGAAGTTTCGGCGTTCGCGCGCGCAGGGAACGAATGCCGCCACAACCTGAACTACTGGACTTTCGGCGACTACCTCGGTATCGGCGCGGGCGCGCACGGCAAGCTGACGGGCGGAGACGGCGCCGAAATCCGCCGCCAGACGCGGTGGAAAAACCCGGAGACCTACATCGCGCGCGCGAACGCCGGACGCGCCGTCGAGGACGACTTTCCGATCCCGCCGCGCGAACTCCCGCTCGAATTCATGATGAACGCGTTGCGCCTCCGAAAAGGCTTCGACGCGGCGCTCTTCGAAGCGCGGACGCACCTTTCGATCGAAAGCGTCGGAGAAATACTCGAGCGCGCGCGGGACGCCGGCCTGATCGAACGCACGGAGACCTGGATTCGCCCGACGCCCCAAGGGTCGCGGTTCCTGAACCGCCTGCTCACGATGTTTGTCCCTGACAGGAGACAGGAGACAGAGGACAGAAGACAGATGAAAACCGATCGGTGTTGTTGATCCATACGGCGGCGAAGCCGCCGCTAACTGATCTGATCCCTGTCTCCTGATTCCTGATACCTGATAGCGGTATAGGTTGGGCTGAGGAACGAAGCCCAACGATTCCGCGTGCGTGTGAAGGACGGAATAGAGGCGATCCGGGAAAGGAATTACGGCTTCTTGTCGCTACTGGCTGCCTTGGGTGTCGTGGTTTTACCCGCTTGCGGCGCCGCAGCTTTACCCGCCGGGGGTGTCGTAGCTTTTCCCGTTTTGGGTGCCGTAGCTTTACCCGCCGGGGGCGTTGCGGCTTTCCCAGCTTTGGGTGCCGTAGCTTTTCCCGCCTGCGGTGCTGCGGCTTTACCCGCCGGGGGTGTCGTAGCTTTTCCCGCTTGGGGCGCCTGTCCTTTGACCGCTGGCGGCGCTACGGCTTTTCCCGCCTGCGCCGCCGGACCTCGGCTCGTCGCGGGCGTTTGGGCGGCGGGCTGACCGCCGAAGAGTTTCAGCTTGATCCTCTCGATCGGCATCGCTCCGGGGAAGCGCAGCCCGTCCGAAAAGAACAGCGTCGGCGTCCCCGTAATCTTGAGGCGCTGGCCGAGTTCCCGCGTCCGCAGGATCGCGCTCGTATCGCAATCGCCCTTCGACGCCGGCTCGTTGCCGTCACGCATCCAGGCGTTCCAGGCCTTGACCCGGTCTTTCGAACACCATATCTGTTTCGATTTTTCGAGCGAATCCTGCGAGAGGATGGGGTAAAGAAAGGTGTAGATCGTCACGTTGTCGAGAACGGCCATGTCTTGCGCGAGCCTTTTGCAATAACCGCAATTCGGGTCCTCGAAAGACGCGACGACGTACTTGCCGTTTCCGCGCACCTGCTTGATGGCGAACTTGAACGGCAATTCGGAAAAATTGATCGCCATGAGCCTCTGAAGGCGCTCGGCGGTGACGTTCTTGAAGGTTTGCGCGTCGATCATCGGCCCCAGCAGGAAAACCGTGAGATTTTCGTCGGTATAAAACACTTCGCCTTCGTGGAAAACCTCATAAAGCCCAAGGTAGGGCGTTTTCGTCACGCTCGAAGTGCTGCCGCCCCATCGGGCTTCGACGCCGTCTTTTATTCGGGCTTCTATCGTATCGTTCTGCGCCAAGGCGCACCAGGGAAGCAGAAACGCGGCGCACGCCGCCAACAGGAAAGATTTGGAGATCAAGATCGTTTTTTTCATTCCGTATTATCACACGTGAATTTGCCGAAATGACCCGCGCGGCGGCAAAAAAACATGTCAAAGTAAGAAAAGCGCAAAGTCTCTCATGAAAAAAACGCGTCTCTGTATGAATTCTGTAATTCAACGGAACTTTTTCACGTTCAGAGGACAGAGGACAGAGGACTGAAGACAGAGCGCTCACTGCGTTCGCTTCGTGATCAGTTGTCAGTATTCAGATGTCGCGTGGCTTGCCCCCTTCAGATTACTGATAACTGACTACGGAGGCCGAAGGCCGTTCTGTCGTCTGTCCTCTGTCTTCTGTCCTCTGATGGGCACGGCGTGCCGTGCCCTATCGTCATTTACGCGTTCGCGGAACGTTGGGCATCACTTCGTTCAGCCCAACCTATACCGCTGATTCCTGATACCTGAAATGGCTTGCACTTCGCGCAAGCGAGACGTTGGGCATCGCTGCGCTCACCCCAACCTATACCCTCTGAAGCTGCCGCTGACTGATCTGATCCCTGACCTCTGATTCCTGATCCCTGAGGCCGTAGGTCGTTCTGTCCTCAGTCTCCAGAGCTATAATCCCTTCGGGCACGCTGTTTTCGGCAAGGCTCACAGGCCGGGGTTCCAAAGCCCTGCCGGTGCGCGAAAGCCGGCTTCCCGCCGTCGCGTTCGCGTATGCCGCCCGCCGGAGGCGCGTGTTCTTATCGTGTGGATAGCTCAGGGGTAGAGCGATCGGCCAAACGCCGATAGGTCGCGGGTTCGAATCCTGTTCCATACGCCATTGGATAGCTCATTGGTAGAGCAGTCGGCTCATAACCGATCGGTCGCAGGTTCGAATCCTGCTCCAAACCAAGCTCTGATAAAGCTTGTTCGTCATGCAGCACCCGCCGGTCGCGGATGGAGCGAGCCTCCGCCGCCGGCCCGGTCAGGCTTCCGGCCCGCGCCGGCGGCACGGTTCGAGATGTACAGGGCGGCGTGGCGGAGTGATGAGGCGCAAGGTTCGCGCGAGCGGTATCGCCCGAACGGCGCGCCGAATCGCCCCGCCCGCTTCCCCAGAACGCTCCCACCGACCCGCCCGCGCCGAAAGGCTAGCCCGCCGGGCCGGCGCCAGGCCGGCAATATTCGAGGGGAAAATAAAATGCTGTGGAAATTCGTTGTGCGCGTGAATGAAAAAGGCATCCTGATGCGCGATGGCGACTTCCGTCAAATCCTGGGGCCGGGGCGTTACCGCTTCCTGCCGTTCGGCGGCAAGGCGACGGTGAGCACCTGCGCGGTCGATTCAGTCATGCCTGCCGAGGCGGTGGTCGATTACCTGCTGCAAAACCGGCCGCAGGAAGCGGAAGAACACTTCATCGCCATGATCCTGAACGACGGCGAGGCCGGCCTGCGCTTCGAAAACGACGTGCTCGTCGAAGT
>JAISAZ010000081.1 GCA_031266435.1 Accumulibacter sp. | reverse complement strand
CGCAGGACAATATCGCCGAGGGAAACCCCAAATTGCCGAAAACTTTGAGTCGCATTCCCTCCGAATCATGGTCGCGCGTCAGATTTCACCGAAATTATCGGGTTGTTCGAGGTGCCCATGGGAAGGTCAAAAAACACGATAAGTCTCATGAAGCGCCGCGCCTCCCAAGCCATCGTTCAGTATTCCAGCGCGTGCGCGGAAAGCCCGACGAGCGTCGGCAGGGCAAGATGGCTTTCTCCCTTTTCAAACAATCGGCACAGACTCTCGACCATGTATTCAATCGCCGACAAGACGGACATCTTGCCTTGCGGCATCGCAACATCGACGTTGAGCAGGGCGACGAGCGCGGCTTTGTCCTCGACCGTGAGGTCTTCTTTCTCCGAGCCACAGTGTTTGGCAACGTACAGGTCGACCACGGGACGAAAGACCTCGATCAAGTCGTCGGCCAGATTGAAGGCATTTTGCTCGCTCGAATGAAAGAGACCGATCGGGGGATGCAAGCCGTGCATGACCAGCCCGCGCGCGATCGCGCCACGCAGGACGGCGTATCCGTAATCGAGCGCCGCGTTGACCCAGCCCGCTTCTCCGCGATGAAAGCCTGGTCCGAAAAGCCGTGGAAAATAGAAAGCGGCGGCCTGCCCTTCAAGATGATCGGCGTCGCCGGAACGAACACTCGCTGCGCAGGCGATCAGGTGCTCATGACCGTTTGCGCCGGAGTAACGCAGGCAGTGCGCCTGATTTTCAATTTTTCGCCGGACGATATTCGCCCACGCCTGCTTGACGAGTGGGCGTGTGATGGAAAGCTGAAAGCGCATCATCCGCGTCGTCCTGGAATGCGGAAGAAACGGGAGAAAAACGCCGCTGGGCTGGTGATTTTCCCCCAGAGCGTAAAGCGCGATCCCGTATTCGGCGCACGCGGAAAGCACAGGATGCGTCAGCGTGATTTCCCGGTGATTGAGCACGATGACCGCGATATCCTCGAAAGGAAGGAATACGGTCTCTTCCTGCACGACGGCGAGGGAAAAATGCTCCCGGCGCAAGCGCGCCGGGCGGGAAATCATGACGCTACGCCAAGCCACGCCGCGCTTCCTTGAGCGCCGGATAAACCGTCCCGAGGACGTCGACGTTGAATTTCTCGATGCTGAGCGCGGTTTTGACGCCGATGCTGCGAATCAATCCGTCTTTTCCCACCGCTCGGCTTCGGTCGTGCACCCAGAGACTGATAGCCCCTGTCGAGCGATCCGTCCCCGCGTAATACCCGAACAGGGTCGCGTCTTTTGTTGTAACGCGGATCAAATCGTTCGGATGGAACGAAAAACACCATTCAAAACTATCGTCGATGAGCGTCCAGTCGCTTTCATCTTTGCTTGAAACAATCGCCCGGTTCGGCAGTCCCGCTATCTGATGATGCACATAGACCGGAACGAGGAAAAATTTCCCCGCCTTCCTGAAAACATCGACGCGCAGCATCGTGTCGTTTTTGGCAATCCCTCCGCGTATTGGGATACCGGACAGCTTGTCGATGACCATCGTTACGGTACGAACGATCGGTCCCGTCGGTTTGCCTCCCCGGTCGGGTTTCCTGAGCGGGTTTTCAGGGGAGAAAGCCTTGTCTCCTTTACCGCCGTGCGCTTCGAGCCGCTCCCTGATCGCTTGGTAAAGGCGCGCGTTGCGATGCGGGTCAATCAGATTGTCGATGTCCTGCAATCTCAGGCGGGTGAGCGGTATTTTTTGCGTCACACTCCCTGCGGCTTTCAGCCTTTCCGGCTGCCCGTAAATCGTATCCTTGTGCGCCGCGCCTCCGTTCCTGCGTTGCGGCGCACGTGAAACAAACACGGGGTGCAGGGACTCCAGCGCTTCGGCGGGATACGTGCCGAGCCGTACGATTTCCTCGCGGAGCAAAACGGGGGCGTCGATTTTCAGGCGCGTTTCCAGCTCATGCCGGAAATGCGGCCAAGGTTCGGGAAAGTCCAGTGCGTTTCGCGCGAACGCGACCGGGTCGACGATTTCTCCGGTTTCAGGGTCGATAAATCTTTCTCGAAGCTGTTTCAACTCCTTGTGCCGTGCGTAGTCGGCAAGGCGCTGGACCATCCCGTGACTGCACGCGGCGATGACCGCGGCGTCCAGCGCGTGATGCCGGTCGCTTTCGTCGCGCACCTTGATCAAACCCCAGCGCGCCCTTAGATAAGCGGTCGTCTGTCCGCTCAGGACGACGCAACGTCTGCTCTCCGAATCTTCGGCGAGCCTCAAGCTGCGCTCGACGAAATTTTTGAAAAAACGGCAAATGTAGCGTGTATCGTTCAAATTGCGGTCCCGGAAGCCTTTCTCGTCCTTCCCGCTGAAATCCTTGCGTAACAGCCGGCTACGCTTGGCTTGACGATAGCTTTTATTCGACTCGACAATCACCTTGAAATCCTGCCAGCGCGCGCTATTCTCCGCGCCGCCCAGATATTCGTAGGGCGTACGATTGCCTTTATTGCAGTTTTCCGATTTAAAAACCAGTACCTTGTTGTTTTTGCTGTCGTCGAAGCTGCGGGAATACGGAAGAATGTGGTCGACATCAAGGTAACCCGGATCAAGCAAGTGATTGATATCGATCATTTTGAGAGAATAGGCGCATTTTCCTTGTTGTTCCCGGTAGAGGCGGTATTTTTCGAACTCTCCTTTTTTCGGCGGTCGACCGAAACGGTCGGTGAATTCGGACTTGTCCCGTTCGTTTTGCTCGCGATATTTTTCCTGTTCCCTGGAAATTTCTCTTCGTTCATCGAGATTTCGGGAGAGGTCCCGCGCCATCTCGATATGGACGCTCGCAGGGGAACCGTATTTGCGGATAATCGCGTTGACGACCTTGCGCGCCTGATTGAGCGCCCGAAGCACGACCGGGTTTCGCGGAGCGTCGATATCTTCGACAAGCAGCATCCGCCCCGTCTTGTCCCGACCGCTGTAAAACGGCGGCAGGTATTTTTCCTCCCCGCCGCCGACCTTGAACAACTGGCTGTGGTGACCGTATTCCGGAATGTCCGCCACCGCTTCGTCGTAGCGTAGACCGCGTTCCATCCTCGGGACGATCTGGTAAAGCGCTTTGAGCGACAGGCGGTGAAATTTATCGAAGCGAATATCGAGCAGGGCTTCGATCAAGTCCTTAGAAGCGGGGAGCGGCAGTTTTTCCAGTTCTCGCGCGGCTTCGTCGTCGTCTTTATAGACACTGAGAATCCAGGCAATTTGATCGAGCGTTTCGGGTTCGCCGTTCAACGCCCGCCCGGAAAGCGACTTCCACTCGTTCTCCAGACCCGCTTTTTTGAGAAGTCCACTCAAGTCCCTCCAGGCTTTCAATTCGACAAGCGTTCCTGATTCCGGGTCTTTGCTTTTTCCGGCGGCTTTTTGCGTTTCACTCGGATAAGCCAGACCCGCGAAGCGAAAGGCCGATTTTTCAAGCAAGCCGCTTTTGTCGAGCGCGCTCGCCAACTGCTTGTATGTCAATTTTCCGTCGGCGTATTGGTAGGGCAAAGCCAGCACGACTTTACGCTCTTCAGGACTCAAGGAGCGCGCAAACCCATCGACGACGATCTTCAGGTTGTTCAAGCGGGTCAGCCAGACGTGGCGCTCCGCCGTAAAAGCTGCTTTCGGTGCGCGGTATTCTTCTTTTTCAAAAGTGCATTTGCCCAGCATTTTGAGAAGCGCTTTCCCGGAAAGCGCCGGTTTTTGCTCCCAAAACAAACCGGCCTTTCGATCGCCCGTCCCCAATATTTTCGCTTCGAGTTCCGGACCAGCGTGCGGGTTACCCAATTCCCGCTGACGCTCAAACAACATTTTCAGTTCGGAAGCCAGCAAAACGCGCGACAAAGCCTTGTTGTACTCGCCCTGCTTATTGCGCTGCGCGTCGGGAAACTCGACCAGCACCATCTCGGCGGCGCTACGGTAATTTTTTTCTTCCATCCGTTTCCGCGTGCCCGCCAAACCCTGCTTGACCTTACCCCCTTCGCTCGAAGCGTCTTCGGTCGCCTTTCTTTCTTCCGCCTTGCTGGCCCAATGAAAGCCTCTATGTTTGCAAAGGTGATAAATCACCCGCGCCCATTCTTCGGCACAGAGACAACGGTCGAGCGCCGCGACGCGCAGTTGCCAGGGCGTTTCCCGCGCCGTTCCCGGCGTCTGCTCCCGCGCATTTTTTGTATGGAAAAACTGTGCGTTGCCGACAAGGCCGCTACTTTTGAGCAAACGCGCCAATTTCTTCAGCCGCCACGCGCGGTGGTAAAGGCGGCGTCTGGCCAGCCGCGAATCGCGCCGTATCTTGTTGAGCGATTCCCCCTCCTTGGCGGTTTCCGCCTTGTCGAAAGTACGAACGCCGAGATCGATGATCCGGTTGTCACCCAACAAACACCAGCCGACCGAAGCGATACCGATGTCGAGGCCGAGCGCATAAACAAAGCTGCCGACGTTTCCCATGGGGCTTCCTTTCGCAATCGAAAGCAAGTATAATAATCCTGTTCGTAGTTTTCCGGGGTGAGAGCCGCTACTACAATAAGAGTCCCTTCGGGGACGGAACGAATCCGGCCCGGCATTTATGCCGGGCCTTCTCATTTCAGGGTCTCGGATTCAGGAGTCGACGTGCGACAAGCACGTCAGAACGTGGGGACGATGGCGCCGCGATAGCGCTCTTCGATGAATTTCTTCGTTTCCGGCGAAGTCAGCGCTTCGGCGAGTTTTTTCATCGCGTCGCTATTCGCGTTGTCGGGGCGTGCGACGAGAATATTCACGTACGGCGATTCGGCGCCTTCGATGATCAGCGCGTCGACCGTCGGATTGAGTTTGGCGTCGAGTGCGTAGTTGGTATTGATCAGCGCCAGGTCCACCTGGTCGATCACGCGCGGGAGCGTCGCGGCTTCAAGCTCGCGGAATTTGAGCTTTTTGGGATTCACGGCGATGTCGCGCAATGTCGCCGTGATATTTGCCGCGTCTTTCAACTCAATCACCTTGTGCGCTGCAAGGAGCAGAAGCGCCCGCCCGCCGTTGGTCGCGTCGTTGGGTACGACGACCGTCGCGCCGACGGGCAGATCACCCATGCGGCTTATCTTTTTCGAATACGCGCCGAAAGGTTCGATATGAACGCCGACGACGGCGACGAGGCGCGTTCCCCGCCCTCTATTGAATTCACTCAAATAGGGCGCGTGCTGAAAATAATTGGCGTCGAGGTTTTTCTGCGCGACTTGCAGGTTGGGCTGGACGTAGTCGGTGAAGACCTTGATCTCGAGCGAAACGCCCTGCTTTGCAAGGCGCGGCTTGACGAATTCGAGAATCTCGGCGTGCGGAACGGGCGTCGCGCCGACGGTCAGTTTTTCGGCGGCGTTCGATGCGGGAACCAACAGAAAAACAGCGGCGATCAACGCCGCAAGCCTCTTGAACCTGGAAACCGCAGTTGAGCACTGATTTTTCGCATTGAAGGCCATGTGATGACAAGCTTCTCTGTTTTTTTGACCGCTCACCCTCAGGGTGATCCCGTTACGTGCCTGGGAGCGCCGCCCCGCAGCGCGCTGGCGGTGTTGCTCCTCCTTGCAGACATGGGTCTGCCGCGTCGTCGCGCCTTGCCAGCACACTCCGGAACAGCACTCCCAGGCACGTTCGACTGCGGTTTCCAGGTTGAATTCTTTCATCATGAGAATATCCCTTGCTGAGAAGTCGGAAACAGATGGGACGAAAAATCTTTCGCCCCTTGGGGGAAATGGAAACTCATCGATCATTCTCTGAACTGACGACTTCCGGGCAAACATCAGCGCCGCGTGAAGTGTAGCACCAGTTTATCACCGAAGGTTTGCAGCGCCTGGACGAGGATAAGCAGGAGAACGACGGTGATCGCCATCACGTCGCTCTGGTTGCGATGATAGCCGTATCGTACCGCGAGGTCACCGAGTCCACCGCCGCCGATGATTCCCGACATCGCGGTGTAGGACACCAGCGCGATTGCGGTCACGGTCACAGCCGCGACGATTCCCGGAAGGGCTTCGGGGATCAGCGCCCTCGTCACGATTTGCCACGTCGTCGCGCCCATCGCCTGCGTCGCTTCGATGATGCCGCGGTCGATTTCGCGCAAAGCGGCTTCGACGAGGCGCGCGAAGAAAGGTACGGCGCCGAGCACGAGCGGCGGGATCGACCCCGGCACGCCGAGCGAAGTCCCCACGAGGATTTCGGTCAGCGGCATCATCACGATCAGCAGGATGATGAAGGGCACCGAACGCAGGACATTGACGACGAACGAAAGCGCGTTGTAAAAAGCGACGCGCTCAATCAGGCAGCGTTTCCCGGTCAGAAACAAAAGGACGCCGAGCGGCAGGCCGAGAAAGAGCGTAAAAGCCATCGAGACGCCGAGCATGAGCAGCGTATCGAGCGACGCTTCGCCGACCTCGCGCCACGGGATGGCGGCGATGAAATCCATCAGCGCAGCGCCTCGACGGTCACGCCTTCGTTTGAAAAACGCGCCAGCGCGGCTTCGACGCGCTCGCCTTTCATACCCAGAACGATCTGGCTGTAGGGGACATTCTTGATCCGCGCGACATGGCCCGAAACGATGCAAAAATCGACGCCGCACTCGCGCGCAACCCCGCTCAGCAAGGGTTCGTACGTCGTGTCGCCGCGCGCGGTCAGCCTGAACAGGCGACCGTCGACGCGATGAAAAGCCGTATTCAACAAGTCTTCATCGACGTCTTCGGATTCGTATACGAAGCGGCGCGAGACGGGGTGGTGGGGGTGCAGAAACACGTCGGCAACCGCGCCCGTTTCGACGACCCGCCCTTCGTCCAGAACGGCGACGCGGTCGCACAGCGAGCGGATCACGTTCATCTCGTGCGTGATCAGCACGATCGTCAGTTTCAGTTCTTCGTTGATTTCGTTCAGAAGATGCAGCATCGACTGCGTCGTCCGCGGGTCGAGCGCCGAAGTCGCCTCGTCGCACAGAAGAAGGCTCGGTCGCATCGCCAGGGCGCGCGCGATGCCGACGCGCTGCTTCTGTCCGCCCGAAAGCTGCGCCGGATATTTGCGCGCGTGCTCTTTCAATCCCACCCGATCAATCAGCGCCGCGACGCGCTCGCGTATCTCATCGTCGCCCAGTCCTCCGGATATCCGAAGCGGGAACGCGATATTTTGCGCCACCGTCCTGGACGAAAGCAAATTGAAATGCTGAAAAATCATCCCGACCTTCTGGCGCAAAGCGCGCAACGCCGTATCGTCGAGTTGCGCTACGTCGTGACCGTCGACGAGGATTCTGCCGTCGTCCGGGCGTTCGAGCCGATTGATGAGGCGCAAAAGCGTCGACTTCCCCGCACCGGAACGGCCGACGATGCCGAAGACCTCGCCCGCCTCGACGGTGAGGTCGATGTCGCAAAGCGCGGGCACACAGTGTCTTGTGACGCGATAGCTCTTCGAAACCTTCTGAAACTCGAGGATCGCCGACATTCAGCGCGCCCCCTCCCCTCGCGACGAATCTTCACGGTTCGTTTTCAAATCTTCGATCAACTTTCAATAAAGACAAACAAGACTGAGCCTCTTGCAAAACTCCCGCGAGAAAGGGGTTTGAAAGGAGTGTTTCGTCCATGTGGAGAGATTTTCTGGTCAGTTGGGTTGGTGGCGGCGAGGCGGTATATGCATAGTATATAA
>JAISAZ010000077.1 GCA_031266435.1 Accumulibacter sp. | reverse complement strand
AGTCACGGACAAAGAGTTTGAATCCATCAATATCTCAAAAGATGACTTTCACGGGGAGTGGAACTATACAATATGTAAGAATACAGATTAAATGTACAATCTAATTATAGACAATTCCTAACTGATCTGTTTCCTGATTCCTGATATTGCTCCCGAATAAACCTTGCCCTCAGGGAGCGGCATAAGAGGTCGAGGGAGCGATAAAGAACACCCTGACTTTTTGCGGGGCGGTTTGCAAAAGGCAAATGGTTGCGGGGCGAGCGGATTCTTCAGAGTATCCGCGCGATGGCTCTATAATAGACGCTTCTAAACCCTTACTCCTCAGAATCGTCATGCCGTCCAAAAATCAAAGGAATCTCGCCATTTTCGCCGCGGCGTTCGCGGTCGTCGTCGGCCTCGTCGCTTTTTTCCAGTCCAGGCGTGAAGCGGCGCCCGAACAGCCCGCGCAAGTCGCCGCCGGGACGTCTTCCCCCGCCGAGGCGGGGGCATCACCGTCCGCTCCGTCCGCATCTCCCGCGCCGTCCGCGCCATCCGCGCCGACCACTCCAAGCGAAGCGCCCCCGGCGACTCGCCAGGAAAGCGCCGCCGCACCCGCTCCGGCGGAGGCCGCCGCTCAATCGCCCGCGGTTTCTTCTCTCGCGCAAGTGGATTTTTCCGCCGTCGACGGGGTTTATCGCGAGTTTGAGGGTTCGCCGGCGCTTGCGCTGTCGTTCAGCGAACCGCTGGACCCGAAGAAGGATTACGGGAGTTTCGTCCAGGTGCTTGAAATGAAGCGTTTTGAGCACACTTCGGGTAACGGCGAATCTTCGACGCGAAGGGGTGAATCCGAAAAATCGACCTTGCGCGGTCAATCGCTCTCGCTCGAAGACGGTACGCCGGTTTCCGGCGCGTGGGCGGTCGGCGAAAATCCGCGCATGCTCTTCTTTTCGAACATCAAGCCGAGAACGCGCTACCTCGTCCGCGTCCAGGCGGATCTGCCCGCAAAGGACGCGCGCAAACTCGGCGCGGAAGAGCGCTTTTCGATCCAGACGCCGTCGGTCAATCCGGCTTACTACTTTGCCAGTCGCGGCACGGTCTTGCCCGCGTCGCGGAACGGCGGTCTGCCGGTCGTGACGGTCAACGTTCCCGAAGTCGATATCCAGTTTCTCAAGCTCAAGAGCGATCACTTGCCGAAATTCTTCGACAGGGTGCTCGCTTCGCGCTCCGGAGACTACGAAGACGAAGGTTCGACGCGCATGAAGGGCGTGGTCAACGTCTGGGATATGGCTTATTTCGAAGGCATGACGGAAAGCGTTTTTATCGGGCGTTTTCTGACCGATCAGAAAGTCGACCGGAGAAGCGTCACCTATATCCCGGTCGAGACCTTGCCCGCGCTGCGCAACCCCGGCGTCTATATCGCCATGATGTCGCGTCCCAATCAATTCCATACGGATTACCAGGTCACTTATTTTTACGTCAGCGACCTGGGGCTTCACGTCCGGCAGCACGGCGACACGAGCGCCGACGTTTTTGTCAGTTCGCTGACGACGGGCAAGGGGGTTTCCGGCGTCGAAGTCACGTGGAACGACAACGACGCCCGCGTGCTCGTGCTCGCGGAAACCGACGGCGACGGTCACGCTTCTTTCAAGGAGCGCCCGACCGACGCGCGCGTCGTCATTGCGAAAAAAGGTGAGCAGATTTCTCTGATCGCGCTCAGGGAGCCGGCGCTCGACTTGGCCGAGTTCGACGTCGGCGGGATCGTTTCGGCGCCCGTGCGCCTTTTTGCCTGGAGTGGGCGCGACCTTTACCGCCCCGGCGAATCCTTCGATGTTTCGGTTCTCGCGCGCGGCGCGGACGGGCAAAAAGTCGAAGCGCAGCCGATACAAGCCGTTCTGCGCCGCCCGGACGGCAAGATGCAATGGACGGAAACCTGGCGGCCCGACCAGGCTTTCACCGGGTACTACCGCCGGAAAATCGAATTGCCCATCGACGCGGCGACGGGCTTCTGGAATCTCGAACTGCGTACCGACCCGGCAGCGAAGCTCGCGTCCGCGGTCATGCGGATCGGCGTCGAGGAATTCCTGCCCGAGCGCATGACTCTCGACCTTGCGAGTGAAAAACCCCTGCTGGGCGCGAACGATAAGTCGGACTCCTGGAATATCGGCGTCACGGGGCGCTACCTGTACGGCGCGCCGGCGGGCGGGAACCGTCTGCTCGGCGTCGTGAACGCCGAACGCGCCAAGAACCCGCTTGAGAAAAAACTCCCCGGCTTCATTTTTGGCGACGCCAACGAGGATTCCGAGCGCGTTTATGCCGAACTCGACGAAACGAAGCTCGACAGTCAAGGCCGGACCTCGGTAGGCGTGACGCTTTCCGACGTCGAAAAGCGTCTTTCGCCTTTCTCCATCCGCGCGACCTTGAGCTTGCTCGAAAGCGGAGGGCGTCCCATCGTGCGGAGCATCGAGCGCGTCTGGTGGCCCGCTCCGGTTCTGCTCGGTCTGCGCCCGCTGTTCGAAGGCGCTTACGCGCGCGAAGGCTCGAATGTCGAATTTGAAATCGCGCGCGCGGACACTTCGGGCAATCTCCACGCGGCGCAAGCCTTGCCGATTCGCCTGTTTTACGAAGAACGCCAGTATTATTGGCGCTTCGAGGACGGTCGCGGTTGGCATTCCGGGTTCACCGAGGCCGACGAACTCGTGTTGACGACGCAGGTCGCCGTCCCCGCCGGCGGGCGCGGAAAATTCTCCGTTCCGGTCAAGTACGGACGTTACCGCATCGAAGCGCTCGACCCGGAGACGGGTTTGATGACGCGCTACCGTTTTTACGCGGGCTGGAACGCGCAGGAGAGCGAAACGCAGGGCATTCGCCCGGATCGCGTCGCGCTCAAGCTCGACAAGCCCGTTTATGCTAACGGAGACACGGCGAAATTGACCGTCCGGCCGCCCCACGCGGGCGAAGCCCTGATCACGCTCGAAGGCGGCGGACTGCTCTGGAAAAAGCGCCTGACGATCGGCGCCGACGGCACAGTCGTCGACGTTCCGCTGCGCGCCGAATGGAAACGCCACGACCTTTATATCACGGCGATGGTGCTGCGTCCCTCCGGCACGCCGGTCAGGGCCGAGGACGGCAAGGTCGCCGCCGACGTGACGCCCGCGCGCGCGCTCGGCGTGATCCACCTGCCGCTCGACCGCAGCGCGCGCAAAATCGCGGTTGCGCTGGACGCGCCGAAAAAAATGGAACCCGAGCTTCCACTCAAGGTGAAGGTCAAGGCGCCCGGTGCGCGCGGTCAAAAAGCGATGCTGACGCTCTCCGCCGTCGATGTGGGGATTCTCAACATCACGCGCTTTGCTTCGCCCGACCCCTTCGGTTTTTATTTCGGCAAGCTGCGCTACGCGGACGACCTTTACGACATCTACGGGCGGCTGATCGAAAAAACGGCGGGACTGAGAGGAAAGCTCAAGTGGGGCGGTGACGCGGCGACCTTGAAGTCGTCGAAAGATATGCCGAAGAAAGTCCGCCTCGTCGACCTCTTCAGCGGGCCGGTCAAACTCGACGCGAACGGCGAAGCCGACGTCACGCTCGATGTTCCTGATTTCAACGGGACGCTGCGCCTGATGGCCGTCGTCGCGGGCGACGACCATTTCGGGATGCAGGAAGCCGAGGTCGTGATCGCCGCGCCGCTCATCGTCGAATTGAATATGCCGCGATTCCTTTCCGTCGGAGATTCGGCGCTCCTCGCGCTCGACGTGCAGAACCTTTCGGGGGCCGCGCAGACCATCGGCATCCGCGTCGCAAACGACGAAGGACTGAGGATTCGGGACGGTGCGCAAAAGCTGACGCTCAAAGATCAGGAGAAAAAAATCCTGCGGATTCCGCTCGAAGCCGGGAGCGCTCTCGGTCTGACCGAAGTCAGGATCGACGTCGACAGCCCGCGGAAGAAATTCAGCCGGACCTTCCCGATACAGGTCCAGTCGCCGACGCCACGGCAGACGGTCGTCAAATCCTACATCGTCGAACCCGGAAACATGCTGACGATCTCCGACGCCACGTTGAGCGGTTTTACGCGGCACTCGGTTACCGCGACGCTGGCGGTCTCGAACAAGCCGCCGATCGACGTTCGCAGCGCCGTCCGGGGCCTGTTGACCTACCCCTACGGGTGCGCCGAACAGACGACGAGCACGGCGTATCCGCACGTCTTCATCGACGAGGAGAGCGCGCGTTACTACGGCTTGCCGGCGTTTTCGCTCGCCCAGCGCGCCGAAATGCTCAACAAGGCGATTGCGCGCCTTTCGGGAATGCAGGCGCCGAGCGGCGGCTTCAGCCTCTGGGGCAACGCTTCCGAGTACCAGTACTGGCTTTCGGCCTACCTCGCGCATTTTCTCCTCGACGCGCGCGAGCAGGGTTTTGCCGTGCCGGAAAAAATGGAGAAGAGCGTCGTCGATTTTCTGCTGAGGGGCTTGCAGGAAGGCGTCGCCCGCCTCCCGCGCAATCCGGGCGCCGTTCGGTGGGATTCGTCGGTCTGGCGCGATACGCGCTACGCGGGCGCGGGCATGTTCGGCGTGCTCTCCTACGGCGCTTACGTCTTGGCAAGGCACGGCAAGGCGCCGCTTTCGACGCTGCGGCAGGTCTACGAATCGAAGGGCGCGGCGTATTCAGGCCTGTCGCTCGTCCACCTCGGTCTCGCGCTGCACCTGACGGGAGACGAGGCGCGCGCGAAAGAAGCCATCGAAGAAGGCATCATAAAAACCCGGAACGACAATCGCTGGTGGGGCGATTACGGGAGCGACCTGCGCGACCGGGCGCTGAGCTACGTTCTGCTGCAAAAGCACGACATGAAGCCCGCGGGGCGTGAAAATCTTGCCCTGCAAGTCGCGGCGGCCCTGCGTGACGAACGCTATCTGAGTACGCAGGAAAAGCTCGCGGTCTTCCTGCTCGGGCAGAGCTACCGCAGCTCCGGCAAGGATGAATGGAGCGCGCAGATCCTTCGCAAAGGGAAGGCGGAAACGCTGACCGCGCCCTACCTTTCGGTGCGCGCGGACGAGATCGCCGACGGTCTTCATCTCAGGAATATCCACGCCGACCGGCTTTTCGCGCAGCTCAATTATTCGGGCAACCCGGAAAAAATGCCGCCGGTGAAAAGCGACGTTTTCATCCTGAAGCGCGACTGGCGTCAGGCGGACGGTTCGCCGCTGCCCGCGAGGCCTTTGCGCGTCGGTGAAACGCTGCTCGTCAGGCTGCGCGTCGAGATGCGTTCGCACATCGCCAACGCGCTCGTCGTCGACCACATCCCCGCCGGCGTCGAAATCGAAAACGCCAACATCGTCCAGGGCGCGCAGAATTCGCTGGTGATCGAAGGCGTCGACGTCGCCGACGCGATGCGGAACAGCAACATCAAACACGTCGAATTCCGCGACGACCGATTTGTCGCTTCGCTGAGCGGCAGTGGAAGATTCTATCTTTTCTACCGCGTCCGCGTCGTAACGCCGGGGCAGTTCGTCGTTCCCCCGACCTACGCCGAAGACATGTACCAGCCGGCGATTTACGGGCTGTCGGCTCCCGAAGGGAACATCACGATCGTAGATAGCGCGCAAAAATGATCGCGTGCGCCTCGTTCGGCGCATCGAATGTCGCAAGGATCCGGCGCGGGTTGAAGACTCTCTTCACCCGCCGCCGGTTCCGCGCGCTCGGCGCGTCCCTGGTCGGCGCGCTGGCGCTTTTGTTCGCGCTCGACCGGCTCTTTCCTCCGCCGATCCCCAGCCCTGAGGCGAGGGTCGCGTCCTCGCGCGCGCAGATCGTCCTCGCGCGCGACGGAACGCCGCTTCGCGCCTTCCCCGACCTCGAACACATCGGGCGTCTCCCCGTTCGGATCGAAGACGTGTCGCCGCGCTACCTCGACGCCGTGATCGCCTACGAAGACCGGTGGTTCCACTATCACCCCGGCGTCAATCCGGTCTCACTCGTCCGCGCCGCGTGGC
>JAISAZ010000115.1 GCA_031266435.1 Accumulibacter sp. | reverse complement strand
GGGTTTGCGTACGACCACGAGTTCGCCGCAAAGGTGAATGCGAAACTCACGGACTTCAACGGCGCCAAAATCGACACGCCGAAACTCTCCGGCGGGACGGGCGTCGTCGAACTCGGCTTTCTCGTGACACCGAGCGCCGATTCGCCGTATTCCGCCGACCTCGGCATTCAGGCTTATACCGGAAAACGCGAAGGCGTCGTCGGGAGTTTGAGGTTCAATTATTTTTTCTGAGGTCGCATACCTTGGGATCGCATAGGTTGGGGTGAGCGAAGCGATGCCCAACAACAGGGATCAGGAGACAGAGGACGGGAGACGGGAGACAGAGGACAGAGGACAGAGGACAGAGCGCTCGCTGACACTCGCTTTGTGATCAGTGTTCAGTGGGTGGGGGCTGAACGGTTTACGTAGGGGCACGGCGTGCCGTGCCCTATCTGCGGTATAGGTTGGGCTGCGGCGAAGCAAAGCCCAACGATTCCGTATGCGTGTGAATGATGGAAAGGACGACAGGGATCAGATGAAAACCGATTCAACCGCGAAAGGCGCGAAAGACGCGAAAGTGAAGTGTTTGCATAAATTTTCGCGCTTTTCGCGGTTCTTGTTTCCTGATTCCTGATAGGGCACGGCGCGCCGTGCCCAGCGGCGGTATAGGTTGGTGGTGAGCGTAGCGAACCCCAACGATTCCGTAGGGGTATATCAGGGATCAGATCGGTCAAAACCAGGCTTTGCAGGGCGGTTTCTTCGGAACCGCAGACTTTCCAGAGGTGGGCGGCATCTTCGATGCCGCCCTTTTTTTGGGGCGGCGTGCCTATCAGGAATCAGGAGACGGGAAACAGGAGACGGGTGAAAACCGATCGGTGTTTCAATGATCTTTCTCCGGCAGCGAAGCCGCCGGCAACCGATTTTTCAACCCGCCTCGGAAACGTTGTGGCTCACACATTCGTTCAGCCCAACCTATACCGTCTCCGCTCCGTTCTCGGCGGTATAGGTTAGCGTGAAACAACACGGGATTTGGGCGCAAAAAATCATCGCCGACAATGACGCCGCGATGAATTACGCAAAGAGCAAATGCCTGTAACTCGCCCCCTCGGCCAAGCACCACCCCTGGTGCCTCTAACTCGGAGATCGGTGAATCACTGGCAATGTTTCATTATACGGGGTGGCGCCGAACCGCGCCATGATCGTTGGGCTGAGGAACGAGAGCCACAACGTTTCCGTATGCGCATATCGGGAGTCAGGAGACGGGAAACAGGAGACAGATGAAAACCGATCGGGGTGTCAAAGTTCTTTCTCCGGTGGCGAAGCCGCCGCTAACCGATCTGATCCCTGTCCTCTGATCCCTGATCCCAAGTCGATCAGGCGTGCGCAACCTCCGCCGAAAGAGGCAGAACCGCAAGTCGCAAGCCCATCGATTTGAGGATTGCGGTGAGGCTTCGGATTTCCGGGTTCCCGTCAGCGGAGAGAGTTCGGTAAAGTTGCGTGCGGTTAAGTTGCGCCTTCTCCGCGACCTTGGGTACGCCGCCGAAGGCTTTGGTCATTTGGCGGAGTGCGATCAGTAACTCGGCCTGGTCGCCGTCTTCAAGGATGCTGTTGAGCAGTTCCACAGCATAGGCCGGGTCCTTGCGGAAGGCTTCGGCCATCGCTTCGTCGTGTGCTCGGTCTCTCATTGCTCGTCCTCCTGTTCCGTCTTGCTGCGCTGCTGCCAGTCCTTCCAGTATGCGCACGCATTTGAAATATCCGCTTTCTGCGAACGCTTTATTCCTCCGCAAAACAGCAAGATCAGGGTTTTTCCCGCCTGCGCGTAGTAGATCCGATAACCTGGCCCAAAATCGAGGCGAAGTTCCCATACACCATCTTGGCAAAACTTGTGGTCGCCAAAATTTCCCAGTTCAACTCGATTGATGCGCCGGTCAACGGCGACTCTCACCGTACTGTCCCTGATTTGGCTACGCCAGTCCATGAATGGATCGTATCCATCACGGGTGAGGTAGTGTTTTATCTCGAACATGGCCTATTGTCGTTTATAAACGAGGATATGTCAAGGATCAGAGGACAGAGGACTGAAGATAGAAGACAGAGCGCTCGCTGGCGCTCGCTTCGTGATCTGTTTTCAGTCGTCAGATGTCGGATGGGACGCTCCTTCTGATTACAGACAACTGACTACAGAGGCCGAAGGCCGCTCCGTCCTCTGTCCTCTGTCTTCTGTCCTCTGATACGTAGCCGCAGCGCGTTGAGCTTGATGAAGCCGGCAGCGTCCTTCTGGTCGTACGCGCCCGCGTCGTCTTCGAAGGTGGCGATCGTCGGGTCGAAGAGCGAATCGGTCTTCGATTCGCGCCCGGTGACGATGACGTTGCCTTTGTAGAGCTTCAGGCGGACACGCCCGTTGACGGGTTGCTGCGTGAAGTCGATCAGGGCTTGCAGCGCGCGGCGTTCGGGACTCCACCAGTAGCCGTTGTAGATCAGCGTCGCGTAGCGCGGCATGAGTTCGTCCTTGAGGTGCGCGACTTCGCGGTCGAGCGTGATCGATTCGACCGCGCGGTGCGCGGGCAGGAGGATGCTTCCTCCGGGCGTTTCGTAGCAGCCGCGCGATTTCATTCCGACGTAGCGGTTTTCGACGAGGTCGAGCCTGCCGATGCCGTGTTTGCCGCCGAGGCGATTGAGTTCCGCGAGGAGTTCGTGCGCCGGCAGACGTTTCCCGTCGATCGCGGCGAGGTCTCCTTTCTCGAAGTCGAGTTCGACGTATTCGGGCGCGTCGGGCGCCGCTTCGGGGGACACCGTGCGCATCCACATCGATTCTTCCGGCTCGAACGACGGGTCTTCGAGCCGGCGACCTTCGTAGCTCGTATGGAGCAGGTTCGCGTCGATCGAATACGGCGAGCCGCCTCCGAGATGCTTTTTTTCGATCGGGATGCCGTTCTTCTCCGCGTAGGCGAGCAGCTTTTCGCGCGAGAGGAGGTCCCATTCGCGCCACGGCGCGATGATCTTGATGTCGGGCTTCAACGCGTAGGCGCCGAGTTCGAAACGGACCTGGTCGTTGCCCTTGCCGGTCGCACCGTGCGAGATTGCGTCGGCGCCCGTCTTGCGGGCGATTTCGATCAGCCGCTGGGCGATCAGCGGACGCGCGATCGACGTTCCGAGCAGGTACTCGCCTTCGTAAATCGCGTTGGCGCGAAACATCGGGAATACGAAGTCGCGGACGAATTCTTCGCGCAGGTCGTCGATGAAGATGTTTTCGGGAGCAATCCCGAATTGGAGCGCCTTGGCGCGCGCCGGTTCGAGTTCTTCGCCCTGCCCGAGGTCGGCGGTGAAGGTGACGACTTCACAGCGGTAGGCGTCTTGCAGCCATTTCAGAATGACCGAGGTATCCAGCCCGCCCGAATAGGCGAGAACCACTTTCTTTACATCGCGCATCGTTTCTTCGCTCCAATAAAAAAGCCCGTCGCACGGGCGTCGTTCGTTTTCCGGATCGCCTTGCCTATTTTCCCTGGGGAACGAAGCGCGAACGATCTGGAATGCGTCGTCAAGACCTGAAAAGCGTGCTGGACAGCTTCAATCGACCTTTCCGAGAATCAGGTATTCCATCAAGGCTTTCTGGGCGTGCAGGCGGTTTTCCGCCTCGTCCCAGACGGCGCTCTGCGGCCCGTCGATCACTTCGGCTGTCACTTCTTCTCCACGGTGCGCGGGAAGGCAGTGCAGGAAGATGGCGTTCGGGCCGGCGATCTGCATCATTTCGGCGTCGACGCGCCAGTCGGCGAAGGCGCGCGCCCTTTCTTCGTTTTCGGCTTCGAAACCCATCGAGGTCCACACGTCGGTCGTCACGATGTCCGCGCCCCGCGCCGCTTCCATCGGGTCGTCGAAGGACTCGAAATGCTTCGTGCCGCGCAGTCCGGCGAGATCCGGGCTGACTTCGTAACCCGGCGGCGTCGAGACGTGGACGTTGAAGTCGAGCACTTCGGCGGCTTGAAGCCAGGTGTTGCACATATTGTTCGAATCGCCGATCCACGTCACCGTCTTGCCCTGGATCGAACCGCGCTTCTCGATGAAGGTGAAGATGTCGGCGACGATCTGGCAGGGGTGGTATTCGTTCGTCAGGCCGTTGATGACCGGAACGCGCGAATGCGCGGCGAAGCGTTCGACGATCGATTGCTCGAAGGTGCGGATCATCACGAGGTCGCTCATGCGCGAGATGACCTCGGCGGCGTCTTCGACGGTTTCGCCCCGACCGAGCTGCGAATCGCGCGTGTTGAGATAAATCGCCGACCCGCCGAGCTGCTGAACGCCGGCTTCGAAGGAGAGGCGCGTGCGCGTGCTCGCCTTTTCAAAAATCATGACGAGCGTGCGGTCGGAAAGCGGCCAATACGGTTTGTATGCCTTGAACTGCGCTTTGATCCAACTCGCGCGCGCAAAGAGGGCGTCGTATTCCTCGCGGGAAAAGTCCTTGAATTGGAGAAAGTGCTTGAGTTGCGTCATGCGCGTGTGCCTTTCGCCGCGAGAAAATCGCGGATCAGTCGAGCGAGGCGCTGCGCGAGCTGGTCGGCCTCGTCCGTGGAAAAATTGAGCGGCGGCAAAAGGCGGATGACCTTCTCTGCCGTCACGTTGATCAGCAAACCGGCGTCGAGCGCGCGCGTGACGAGTTCTCCGCACGGCGTGTCGAGTTCGACGCCGATCATCAGGCCGAGACCGCGGATTTCGACGACGCCTTCGATGTCCGCGAGCGCTTCGGCCAGATTCGCGCGGATGCGGTCGCCGACGGTTTGTGCGTTCGCAAGAAGATTTTTCTTTTCGATGACATCGAGGACGGTCAGCGCCGCTGTCGTCGCGAGCGGGTTTCCTCCGAAGGTCGAGCCGTGGTTGCCGGGGCCGAAAAGTCCGGCAGCCGCGCCGCCGGCGAGGCACGCGCCGATCGGAACGCCGCCGGCGAGTCCCTTGGCGAGCGTCACGATGTCGGGGAGTATTCCCGCCTGTTGGTAGCCGAACCATTTCCCCGTCCGGCCAAGCCCGCACTGGACTTCGTCGCAGATCAGCAGCCAGGCGTGCTCGTCGCAGAGTTTTCGGAGGCACGAGAGGTAGTCCGCGTCGGCGACGTGGATGCCGCCTTCGCCCTGGACGACTTCGATCATCACGGCGGTGACCGAATGGCATCGCTCGGCGATGGCGCGGATCGCGGCAACGTCGTTGTATTGCACGCGCACGAAACCCGATACCAGGGGTTCGAATCCGGCTTGCGCCTTGCGGTTTCCGGTCGCCGAAAGCGTCGCCAGCGTCCGCCCGTGGAAAGCCTTCTCCATCACGACGACGGACGGGTTTTCGACGCCATTCTTATGCCCGTAAAAACGCGCGAGCTTGATCGCCGCCTCGTTGGCTTCGCAGCCCGAATTGCAGAAAAAGACTTCGTCCATCCCGGAAATCGCCGCGAGTTTGTCCGCAAGCAGTTCCTGTTGCGGCATCCGATAGAGGTTCGACGTGTGCAGGAGGCGTCCAGCTTGCGCCGCGATCGCCGCGACGAGTTCCGGGTGATTGTGCCCGAGCGACGAGACGGCGAGACCCGACAGGGCGTCCAGGTAGATTTTTCCGTCGGTATCGGTGACCCAGCTCCCATCGCCGTGGCTGAACGCGACCGGCAGACGGTTGTAGGTATTCATCAGGTGGGGCATGAGAGAAGTCCAGAAAAATATTCAAAAAAGGCGACCGTTTCCACCGGGGAAAAATATCGGCGCGAAGCGCCGGTTTCCACGGGGAAGGGATGAAATCTTAAAGGAAAAGCAAGGACTTGTATAGCCAGAGTCTAGTCCAATATGAGGTGAGTCTGAAGGAATTGACTGATTCCGACGTGAGGGGAGTCTGAAAGAAGAGCTGTAAGGCGGGATCATTAGGAGATGATCATGACCTTGCAAGAAGA
>JAISAZ010000114.1 GCA_031266435.1 Accumulibacter sp. | reverse complement strand
TCTTCTTGCAAGGTCATGATCATCTCCTAATGATCCCGCCTTACAGCTCTTCTTTCAGACTCCCCTCACGTCGGAATCAGTCAATTCCTTCAGACTCACCTCATATTGGACTAGACTTGTGATGGCTTAATTTTTCAAGCTGCGCTATACTACTCCGCTTTGACAAGTTTACGGTTTCGATAAAAGCCTGCGTTCGTGATTTTCCGGCGCACCAAGGCGTGGATCAAACATTCTCTTTATAGATCAAGGTTTTAGAATCAAAATATATGCCGGTTATCACTCTGCCTGACGGTTCTCGGCGCGCATTCGCCGAGCCGGTTTCGGTCGCCGCCGTCGCTCAATCCATCGGCGCCGGTCTGGCGAAGGCGGCGCTCGCGGGAAAGCTGGACGATCGTCTGGTCGATACTTCCTTCGTGATCGAGAACGACGCGAGGCTTTCGATCGTTACCGAAAAGGACGACGACGGCCTGGAAATCCTCAGGCATTCGGCCGCGCACCTTCTGGCGCACGCGGTCAAGCAGTTGTTTCCCAACGCGCAGGTGACGATTGGCCCGACGATCGAGAACGGCTTTTACTACGATTTTTCGCTTGAGCGTCCTTTCACGCCGGAAGACCTCGCCGCGATCGAAGAGCGGATGGCCGCGCTTGCGAAAAAGAATATTCCGGTCGTCCGCGAATCCTGGAAGCGCGACGAAGCGACCGCTTATTTCGAGTCGATGGGCGAGCATTACAAGGCCGAGTTGATCGCGGCGATTCCCGAAGGGCAGGAAATCTCGCTCTACCGCCAAGGCGATTTTGTCGACCTGTGCCGAGGGCCGCACGTCCCGGCGACGGGGAGGCTCAAGGTTTTCAAGCTGATGAAGGTCGCGGGGGCTTATTGGCGGGGCGATCACAACAACGAGCAGCTTCAGCGCATTTACGGGACGGCGTGGGCAAAAAAGGAAGAGCAGGACGCGTATATCCATCAGATCGAGGAGGCCGAAAAGCGCGACCACCGGCGGCTTGGCCGGCATCTCGACCTCTTTCATCTCCAGGAAAACGCGCCGGGGATGGTTTTCTGGCACCCGAAGGGCTGGGCGGTCTGGCAGCAAATCGAGCAGTATCTGCGCCGTGTTTATCAGGATAACGGCTACCTCGAAGTCAGGACGCCGAATATCCTCGACCGCGCGCTTTGGGAAAAAACCGGGCATTGGCAGAATTACAAGGACAATATGTTCACGACCGAGTCGGAAAAGCGCGACTACGCGGTCAAGCCGATGAATTGTCCCGGCCACGTGCTGATTTTCAAAGCGGGGCTTCGCAGTTACCGCGACCTGCCGCTGCGTTACGGCGAGTTCGGCTCCTGCCATCGAAACGAGCCTTCGGGCGCCTTGCACGGCATCATGCGCGTTCGCGGCTTTACGCAGGACGACGGTCACATTTTTTGTACGGAAGACCAGATCCAGTCCGAGGTGACGGCGTTCAATACGCTCGTCGGCCGCGTTTACGCCGACTTCGGCTTTACAGATGTTCGCGTCAAACTCGCGTTGCGTCCCGAAAAGCGGATCGGTTCCGACGAGGTCTGGAACAAGGCCGAAGCGGCCTTGCGCGAGTCCTTGAAGGCGTCCGGCCTCGCGTGGGACGAGCTTCCGGGCGAGGGCGCGTTCTACGGCCCGAAGATCGAATTCCACGTCCGCGACGCGATCGGGCGCTCGTGGCAGTGCGGGACGATGCAGGTCGACTTTTCGATGCCGCAGCGGCTCGGCGCCGAGTATATCGGCGAAGACAACGCGCGCCATACGCCGGTCATGTTGCACCGCGCGATTTTGGGTTCGCTCGAACGCTTTATCGGAATCCTGATCGAAAACTGGTCGGGTGCGCTCCCGCTCTGGCTCGCGCCGGTTCAGGCGGTCGTGATGAATATTTCGGAAAAGCAGTCCGGGTACGCCGAGAATGTCGCGGAATCTCTGCGCAAAGCGGGGTTTCGCGCCGAAGCGGATTTGCGAAACGAGAAAATAAGCTTTAAAATACGGGAACATAGTCTGAACAAGCTGCCGTATCAGGTCGTCGTCGGCGACCGGGAGATGGCGCAAAGCTGGGTTGCCGTGCGTGCGCGCGGCGGTCAGGACCTCGGACAGATGAGTTTCGAGGACTTGGTCGCAAGACTTCGGGAAGAAGTCGAGACGCGCAAGGGCACGGCTTGATTTTATTTCAAAAAGGAGTTTGACCATCGCACTGCAAAAAACGCAACGTACCAACGAGGAGATTACCGCCCCCGAAATCCGCTTGGTCGGCAGGGAAGGAGAAGCGCTTGGCGTCATGAGTCTCCGCGAGGCGTTGCGGATGGCGGAAGAAGCGGGGATTGATCTGGTCGAAATCGCGCCGATGGCGCAGCCCCCCGTTTGCCGGATCGTCGATTACGGCAAGCTGAAATATCAGGAGCAGAAGCGTCATCACGAGCAGAAGCTCAAGCAAAAGCAGATTCAGGTCAAGGAAGTCAAGCTGCGACCGGGGACTGATGAAAACGACTACCAGATCAAGCTGCGTAACATGACGCGTTTTTTGCAGGAGGAAGACAAGGTCAAGGTGACGCTGCGTTTCCGGGGACGCGAGATGGTGCACCAAGAGGTCGGTATGCGCCAGATCGAAAGGATACGCGACGATTTGCGCGAATACGCGTCGGTCGAGCAGATGCCGAAGATGGAAGGGCGCCAGATGGTCATGGTTCTGGCGCCGACGAAGAAAAAATAATCGAAGTTTTTTTATAAAGAATCGTCAAAAAACAGGGTTTACTTTTTGACGAACACCAAGTGGTGTCGGGTCGTCAAGTGTTTCCGCCGGAAACCACCGGACTCCATACAATTCGAAGGAGCATTCAATGCCCAAAATGAAGACGAAGAGCGGCGCGAAAAAGCGCTTCAGGGTCAGCGCGAGCGGCCGTATCAAGCGCGCGCAGGCGTTCAAGCGCCATATCCTGACCAAGAAGACCACGAAGGGCAAGCGGCATCTGCGCGGCACGGTCGAGATTCATGATTCCGACAAGGCCATGGTTCGCGCCATGTTGCCTTACGCCTGAGGAGAGAGAAGATGCCCAGAGTAAAACGTGGTGTGACGGCGCGTGCGCGCCATAAAAAAATCTTTGCGCTCGCCAAGGGTTATCGAGGTCGCCGGAAGAACGTATACCGCATCGCAAAAGAAGCGGTGATGAAGGCCGGTCAGTATGCCTACCGCGACCGCCGCCAGAGAAAACGCCAGTTCCGCGCGCTGTGGATCGTTCGGATCAACGCGGCGGCCCGCGAACTCGGTTTGAAGTACAGTACGATGATGAACGGTTTGAAGAAAGCGCGGATCGAGGTCGACCGCAAGGTTTTGGCCGATCTCGCCGTTTTCGACAAACCGGCGTTCGCCGCCTTGGCGCAACAAGCAAAGGCGCAGCTTGCCGTCTGATTGACCGGGGTGTGAAAAGGGAGGCGTGAGTCTCCCTTTTTCACTTGGAACCCCGCGCGTGCCCGCTCGTATTTTCAGTTGGAGTGATCCGATGATAAAGCCTTTCCGTTCTTTCTCCCTGGGTGCCTGGGGGGAATGCGCGCTCAACTTATGTCCCGACGATCATGCAGAATCTTGATCGAATCGTCCAGGAAGCCCAGGTCGATTTTTCCGCGACCGACGACCCCGACGCGCTGGAACAGGTAAAAGCGCGCTACCTCGGCAAGAGCGGTCGGATTACCGCCCTGCTCAAAGAGATGGCGCGGCTTTCCCCCGAAGAGCGCAAGGCGACGGGCCAGACGATCAACCGCGCGAAGGAGGCGATCGAAAACGCCCTTTCCGAACGCCGCGACGCTTTGCGCCGCGCGGCGCTCGAACGCCGTCTGGCAGAAGAAGCCGTCGACGTCACGCTCCCCGGACGCCGTGAAGTCCAGGGCGGCTTGCATCCCGTGACGCGGACGCTCGAACGGATCGAGGCGCTGTTTCGCTCGATAGGTTTTGAAGTGGCCGACGGGCCGGAGATCGAGGCGGATTTCCAGAATTTCACCGCGCTGAACATGCCCGAAGGCCACCCGGCGCGTTCGATGCACGATACCTTCTACCTGCTCGACGAGAACGGCGCCGTCGTCGACGATGTCCTCCTGAGGACGCATACGAGCCCGATCCAGGTGCGTTATATGCAGGCGCACGTCGAGAAATACGGCGCTCTGGAAACGATGCCGGACATCCGCATCATCGCGCCGGGGCGCGTCTACCGCGTCGATTCCGACGCGACGCACTCGCCGATGTTCCATCAGGTCGAAGGGCTGTGGATCGGCGCGAACGTCAGTCTGGCCGACCTGAAAGGCGTCTGCGCCGACTTCCTGCGCCGTTTTTTCGAGAGCGACGACCTGAAGGTACGCTTTCGCCCGTCGTTCTTCCCCTTCACCGAGCCTTCGGCGGAAATCGACGTCGCTTTCATGCGCGGCGCCCTGGAAGGTCGCTGGCTCGAAATCGCGGGCTGCGGCATGGTCCATCCGAACGTCTTGCGTCACGTCGGGATCGACCCGGAAAAATACACGGGCTTCGCTTTCGGCATGGGGCCCGACCGCCTGACGATGCTGCGTTACGGCGTCTCTGACCTGCGCCTGTTTTTCGACGGCGACTTGCGTTTTCTCCGCCAGTTTGTTTGAGGATCGCTCATGAAGTTTTCCGAATCCTGGTTGCGCAGCTTCGTTGCCCCGAACGTTTCGGGCGAGGCTTTGTCGCATCTTCTGACGATGTCCGGCCTCGAAGTCGAAGAGGAACAGCCGGCGGCGCCGTTTTTTGACCACGTTCGCGTCGCGTGCGTCCTTGAAGTTGTGAAGCACCCGAACGCCGACCGGCTCTCCCTCTGCCGCGTCGACGCGGGCGGCGGAGATGTGCATGAAGTGCGATCAATCGTTTGCGGCGCGCCGAACGTCTCGCCCGGAATCAAGGTGCCCTGCGCGCTGCCCGGAGCGAATCTTCCGGGAAACCTCAAGATCAAGGCGGCGAAGGTTCGCGGTATCGAGTCCGGCGGTATGCTCTGCTCGGCTCGGGAACTTGGCCTCTCGGAAGACGCGTCGGGCCTCTTGATCCTGCCCGACGACGCGCCGGTCGGCGAAGACCTCCGCGTCTACCTCGACCTCGACGACACGCTGCGGACGCTCAAACTCACGCCGAACCGCGCCGACTGCCTCTCGATTTCCGGGATCGCGCGCGAAGTCTCGGCGCTGACGCACGCGCGCGTCCTTGCCCCGGAAGTCCTTGAGACACCGGTCGAAACCGATTTGCAGCGCCCGATCGTCCTTGACGCGCCCGACGCGTGCCCGCTTTATTGTGGGCGCATCCTCGCCGGCGCCGACGCGAATGCCGCGACGCCGGACTGGATGAAGCGCCGCCTCGAACGCAGCGGGATGCGCTCGATTTCCGCGCTCGTCGATATCACGAACTACGTCATGCTCGAACTCGGCCAGCCGCTGCACGCCTTCGACAACGCCAAGCTCAAAGGGACGATCCACGCGCGCAGCGCGCGGCCCGGTGAAAAAATTCTCCTGCTCAACGGACAAACGCTCGAATTGCGTGAAGACGTTCTGCTGATCGCCGACGACGCCCGTCCTCTGGCGGTGGCGGGGATCATGGGCGGCGACGAGACCGGAATCACGTCCGGGACGACCGAAATTTTTCTCGAATCGGCCTTTTTTGCCCCGCACGCGGTCGCCGGCCGCGCGCGGCGCTACGGCTTTGGCTCCGAAGCGTCGTATCGCTTCGAGCGCGGCGTCGATTTCGGCGGCGCGCGCCGTGTGCTCGAACGCGCCAGCCAGTTGATTCTCGAAATCTGCGGTGGGCGCGCCGGACCTCTGGTCGAAGCGTCCGCGCCGCTGCCCGAACGACGCCCGATCCGTTTGCGACCATCGCGCGTCGCGCGGCTCCTCGGCGTTTTGATTCCCGACGAGGAGGTCGTCGGCATCCTCCGCCGCCTCGGCATGCGCGTCGAGAGCGACGGCGAAGACTTCCTCGTCGTCCCGCCGTCGTTTCGTTTCGACATCGAAATCGAAGCCGATTTGATCGAAGAAGTCGCGCGCCTGCACGGTTACGACAATATCCCGTCGTCGAATTCGCGCGCGGACCTGATGATGCTGCCGCGCTCCGAGAGCGAACGCGGGATTTCGCGGATACGGCAGATCCTCATGGATCGAGGCTATCAGGAAGTCGTCAATTTCGCCTTCGTCGACGAAGAATGGGAAAAAAACCTCGCGGGGAATACGAACGCGATTCGCCTCTCGAACCCGATCGCCGCGCAGATGAGCGTCATGCGATCGAGCCTCCTGGGCGGCCTCATCGCCAACCTCGTGACGAATCTGAAACGCAAGCAAACGCGTGTGCGCCTTTTTGAAACGGGGCGTTGCTTCTTCCGCGACCCCGACGGCGCGCCCGTCGCGGGGTTTTCCCAGCCCTGGAAACTCGGTGCGCTCGCCTACGGCGCGGCGCTGCCCGAGCAATGGAGCGCCGCGTCGCGTACCGTCGATTTTTTCGACGCCAAGGGCGAGGTCGAAGCGCTACTCGCGCCGAACGCCGAAATTCTCGGCGCGCGCTTTGAAAGGGCTGCGCACCCCGCTTTGCATCCGGGACGAAGCGCGGCGCTTTCGATCGGGGGCAAATGCGTCGGCGTCGTCGGAGAACTGCACCCGCGCTGGGTTCAGCATTACGAGTTGCCGCTCGCCCCGGTCGTTTTTGTAATCGACCTCGACGTCCTGAAATTCGCCAGGATGCCCGAATTCGCGGAAGTCTCGAAGCAGCCCCTCGCGATCCGCGACCTCGCCGTCGTCGTCGACCAGAAAATCGCGCTCCGCGATATCCTCGAAGGCATCAAAACCGATAGCCCCGCCACCGTTCGTGACGTCGATCTCTTCGACGTCTACACGGGAAACGGCGTCGAGCCAGGTAAGAAAAGTCTTGCATTTCGTATAGTTATGCAAGATACTCAAAGGACTTTGCTGGATACGGAAGTCGACGCCGCCGTACAACGGATGCTCGCCTATCTGCAAAACACCTTCGCCGCGCAGCTCCGGACATGATAGGGACGATAAATGAAGCTCACCAAGGCAGAACTCGCTGATCTGCTGTTTGAAAAGCTTGGCCTCAACAAACGCGAATCAAAAAATATGGTCGAAGCCTTTTTCAAGGAAATCAGCGTCGCCCTCGAACAAAACGATCATGTAAAACTCTCGGGTTTTGGGAATTTTCAGTTGCGCGACAAACCGCAGCGCCCAGGGAGAAATCCCAAGACGGGTGAAAAGATTCCGATTACCGCGCGCCGCGTCGTCACTTTTCACGCAAGCCAGAAACTCAAAGCCGAGATGAGGCAGTCTCTCGATGGAAGCACGGCTCGATAAGCCCCCAGAGGATGTAAACCTTCCCCCGATTCCGGCAAAGCGCTACTTCACGATCGGAGAAGTCAGCAAGCTCTGCGACGTGGAAACCTACGTGATCCGCTATTGGGAAGGGCACTTCTCGCAGCTCAAGCCGGTCAAGCGTCGCGGCAACCGGCGCTATTACCAGCACCACGAAATCATCCTCATCCGGCGCATCCGCGAATTGCTTCGCGTCGAAGGTTTCACGCTCAGCGGCGCGGTCCGCCGCCTGGACGAACTGACCGGAAAGCAGGCGGCGACCCGCGCGTCAAAATCGCTCCGCGAAGAACTGACCAGCGTCATCGAGATGCTCAGGGTTTGACAGGGGACAGGAGACAGAGGACAGGAGACAGAGAAATATGCGGCGCAAAGCGCCGGAAAATAATCTGTCTCCGTCTCCTGAAACCCACCCCCTGCCCCTCCCTTGTCAGGGAGGGGGGATCAAAGCTCCCTCCCCTGACAAGGAGAGGGATGGGGATGGATGGGGAGGGGTTTCCGATCGGTGTTTCGACGATCTTTCTCCGGCGGCGAAGCCGCCGCTGACCGATCTGATCCCTGATCGTGAAAGGCTTACTTCTTGCGTATCTCTTGCAGGGCCTCGTTCATCTTGAAAATGACGATCATGAATTCGCTGTAGACGCGCGTAATTGCGACGCCGAATACGATCACGAGCAGCCCCTTCCAAATACTGTCGCTGAAAATCGTGTAGACCCCACCGATCAACACGCAGATCAGCGCGAGGTAATAGAGGAAGGTAATGATTTTCGGGGTCAACATCGTATCGAAGTTCAGCAATTTTTTCATTTTTGGGAGTCTCCCTGAAAAAGTATGGAAGAACTATCATACTTGAATTCATGCCGAAAGTCCTGCCGTGCTCCGGTTTTTGGGTGCCTCGTCCGTTCGTGCACGGCACTTTCTATCAGGGCGTATCCGCTGGGACGGAAAGACGGAAAACCCAAGGCCCGGAAAGCTGCAATTCGCGCTATAATTGAGAATTCGTGTCGGGGCGTGGCGCAGCCTGGTAGCGCACTTGCATGGGGTGCAAGGGGTCGCGAGTTCGAATCCCGCCGCCCCGACCAATGAAATCAAGCACTTGGGCCAATCGGAAGATTGGTCTTTTTGCTTTCATGCGGCGATGTTGGTCAGCTAATTTTTTCCGTCCGACGAGCGCATTTTCAGTTGGCTACAGTTTGTAGCCAACTCACCGCCTTCTTTTTTCAGCCGGGTCTTGATCCGTCCGGCGCGAGACGACGCGGGGAGGGGGGCGAAGCGGCCTTCAATCCGGCTGACTGTTCTTCTCTTCCTCGCGCAGTTGCGCGGCGGTAATCCGAACGGGCTTTCCATCCTTCACGCGGATGATGGCGGTATCGGTTTGTATCGCGATCTGGCGCGCCATTTTTGCCGCGCGCTTCATGGCGATCAGCGAAGCGGGCAAATCCGGGTTGGTCGCTTCGGAAATATCCCTCTGCGTCATTTGTTTTCTCCCCATTCCAGGATGGTTGGCGTGTGCTCGGTGTTGTCGTACAAGATCCAGTCGTTGACGGCTGTTTTTCCCACCCTTGTAGGGGCACGGCGTGCCGTGCCCCTACCCGAAGATTCCCTCACGGTATCAGAACATCGAAACCGTCCGAGGGGTTCAGGCTTTCCTTGTCGCTGTCTTCGGCGGCGGATTTGCACTTTTCTTCCATGCTTTCCTTGTTTTCCAGAAGCCATGCCTGCGCCGAGGGGCCGGGTTTCTGCCATTTACACTCTGACAAGACCTTCCTGAGACCCGCCTCGTCTCCACGCATGACTTCGAGGCCGAAACGCGCCTTGAAAAAACCGATGCGCGGGTCGACGCGCACGTAATAGAATTTTTTCGGCGCGAGATTGGCGACGAGCATGTGCGAAGATTCACCGCCGACGACGAAGGAATGCTTTCCGGGCGTCGTCGTATAGAGAACTTTCGCTTTCGACGAGACGATGCCGACAAATTTGACGCCCGCGTCCGTGACCTCGACGACGGGCGCCTGAATCGCCGCGCCCAGGATCGAATCGCGGAAGAACACGACCACCGACTGGTTTTCCGAAAGGGTGGCATCGGACGCCTCCGGCGCAGCCTCTTGCATGTGTACGCTGGCGCACCCGCCGAGAAGCAAGACAAACGCGAACAAGATTCCAAATCGTTTCATTTTTTTCTCCCGTGTATGTCGAAATTCGACAAGTGAAATGATAGGATTTTTTTTACGGAAATGTTACCTGAATCCATTTCCAGTCCATCCCTGCCTTTGTCGACTCGCCTTGCCGTACACCCTGTACTGTGAAGCGGCTGTCTTCTCGGTATGAATGAACTGGAAAAGGAATGAATGCAAGCAAAGCCTTGCCGGCGGTAGTGGAGGCGACGACGAAGGGCTTCAAGGGGGTACGGTCGATCGCTTGGGGCGCTCCATTTTGGATCGTGCCACGCGTTTTTCGCCGAAACGCTTGAATTTGAGATTGAACGCATCTCTTTGAGAATGGTAGAATTTCTCATTATATTAATAGGGTTGCTTATCATGTCTGATTGGATTTTCCCGATCTCCGTGATGAGAAAGTTTGGGATGATATTGAGATGCTACCTTTGACGATGATGTCGGCGGGTGAACGGGTTGCCGTGAAGAAGGTCAATGGCAAACCTGAAGTACGGCAGTTCCTGGAAAATCTGGGTTTCGTGCCGGGGAGCAATGTGTGCCTGGTCGCCAAGAACGGCGGCAACGTGATCGTGAACGTCAAGGAATCGCGCGTCGCGATCAGTAGCGGGATGGCGAACAAGATCCTCGTGTGATCCCGTTTTTCGGGCGCTGTTCGCGGGACCCTGGCGGTTTATGGACTTGAGGCGCTGGGCGCCGGGAGGCCGAATGGACGCAAAAACGCTTAAGAATGTGAAGGTGGGCGATACCGTCAAGGTCGTCAGGATCATCGGCGTGGGCGCGATCAAACGCCGGATCATGGACATGGGCATCACGAAGGGTTCCGAAGTCTTCGTTCGGAAGACCGCGCCTTTCGGCGACCCCATCGAGGTGACGGTTCGCGGCTACGAGTTATCCTTGCGAAAAGACGACGCCGAGATGATCGCCGTGGAGTCTGTGAACTCCGTGAATTCCGTAAACTCCGCAGGGCAGGGCGAGCGGTGAAGCGCGACTTCCGCGAGCGCGGGTACCTCCGGCGACCTCATTCCATTTCCAGTTCATCCCACCCATTGTCGACTTCACCTTGCCGTACTACTTGTACTGTCTGCGGCTCGTCTTCTCGGTATGAATGAACTGGAAAAGGAATTACACGCCATTAAGGCGGAGGAAAACATTCCATGACGATCCGTATCGCCCTTGCGGGCAACCCCAACAGCGGTAAAACGACGCTGTTCAACGCCTTGACCGGGTCGAATCAGTTCGTCGGAAACTGGCCTGGGGTGACGATCGCGAAAAAGGAGGGGAAGCTCAAGGGCGCGAAAGACGTGCTGATCGTCGACCTTCCGGGGATCTATTCGCTCTCGCCGTATTCGCTGGAAGAAGTCATCGCGCGGGATTATCTCGCCGACGAGCGCCCGGACGCGATCCTGAACATCATCGACGGGACGAACCTCGAGCGCAACCTTTTTCTGACGACGCAGCTCGTGGAAATGGGGATTCCGGTCGTCACGGCGGTCAATATGATGGACGCCGTGAACAAACTCGGCAACCGGATAGACTTTGAACGCCTCTCGGAGACGCTCGCGTGCAAGGCGCTCGGAATTTCCGCGCTTTCCGGCGAAGGGATCGTCGAAGCCGCCGAAGCGGCGATCGCCGCTGCAGACCAGCCCGCGCCGACGCCGCGCCACGGCTTCAGCGGGAGCGTCGAACACACGCTGGCGCACATCGAGGAGGCCGTCCTCCACGACCTGCCCGACAACGTCCAGCGCTGGTACGCCATCAAGCTCTTCGAGCGTGACGAGAAAATCGCTGCCAAGTTGAACGTCGACGCCGCGACGCGCGCGCATCTGGAAGAAGACATCCGCAAATGCGAAACCGAGATGGACGACGACAGCGAGAGCATCATCACGAGCGAGCGCTACGCGTATATCGAATCGGTGATCGGTGGCTGCCTCACGACGAAGAAGAAGGGCGCGCTCACCGTGTCGGACCGGATCGACCTCGTCGTCACGAACCGCTTCTTCGCGCTGCCGATTTTTGCCTTCGTGATGTTCGTCGTGTATTTCGTTTCGGTGACGACGGTAGGTTCCTACGCGACCGACTGGGCCAACGACGGCGTCTTCGGCAAGGGCTGGGAACTCTTCGGCGCGCGCATCCCCGGCGTTCCGGCGATTCTGGGAGAAATCCTCACCTCGATCGACTGCGCGCAGTGGCTCCAATCGCTGATCCTCGACGGCATCGTCGCCGGCGTCGGCGCGGTGATCGGCTTCATTCCGCAGATGCTGATCCTCTTCTTCTTCCTGGCCTTTCTCGAAAGCTGCGGCTACATGGCGCGGATCGCCTTCATCATGGACCGGATTTTCAGAAAGTTCGGCATGTCGGGCAAATCCTTCATCCCGATCCTGATCGGTTCGGGCTGCGGCGTTCCCGGAATCCTGTCGTCGCGGACGATCGAAAACGAGCGCGACAGAAGAATGACGATCATGACGACGACGTTCATCCCGTGCAGCGCGAAACTGCCGGTCATCGCGCTGATTTCCGGCGCGCTCTTTTCTGGCGCGTGGTGGGTCGCGCCCAGCGCCTACTTCGTCGGGATCGTCGCGATCGTCTGCTCCGGCGTCATCCTCAAAAAGACGCGATTGTTTTCGGGCGACCCGGCGCCCTTCGTCATGGAACTCCCGCCCTACCGCTGGCCCGCCGCGCGCAACGTCTTCTTCAGCATGTGGGAACGTTCGTGGTCCTTCATGAAAAAAGCCGGAAGCATCATCCTGCTCTCGACGATCTTCGTCTGGTTCGCGTCGAGCTTCGGCTGGTCGAACGAAGGCTTCGGAAGCGTCGAAATGCCCAACAGCCTCCTCGCGCGCGTCGGGTCGGCAGTCTCCTGGATTTTCGCCCCCTTGGGGTGGGGCGAGTGGCAACCCACCGTCGCCGCGCTGACCGGGCTGATTGCAAAAGAAAACGTCGTGGGAACCTTCGGCATCCTCTACGGCTTTACCGAAGTCGCCGAGGATGGCGAAGAAGTCTGGGCGGTACTGCAATCGAGTTTCACCGTCGTCTCGGCGTACTCCTTCCTCGTTTTCAACCTGCTCTGCGCGCCCTGCGTCGCGGCGATGGGCGCGATCCGGCGCGAGATGAACAGCGCGAAATGGTTCTCGGTGGCGATCGCCTACCAATGCGTGCTTGCCTACCTCGTCGCCTTCTGCATTTACCAGTTTGGAAAATTCTTCACCGGCGCGGGATTCGACATCGGCGTCGCCGCCGCGCTCGCCGTGACAGCGTTCTTTCTATACGCGCTCTTCAGGGCGCCGACGAAGAGTCTTGCTGAGCGCGCGGACTAACACGAGGCGGGAATATGAACCTGGGAACTTTCATCACCGGAGCACTCGTCCTTTGCATCGCGGCAATCGCGCTTTGGCGCGTTCTCAAAAGCGACAAAAAGTCATGCTGCGGGGACTGCGCGGGATGCGGACAGAAGACTGAGGACTGAAGACAGAAGACAGATGAATTGCAGGGGCACGGCGTGCCGTGCCCAGCAGCGGTATAGGTTGGGCTGAGGAACGAAGCCCAACGTTCCGTAGGCGCATATGAGGGATCAGATGTCAGGAATCAGGGATCAGATCAGTCAGCGGCGGCTTCGCCGCCGGTAGACGATTTTCAACACGCCCCGGAAACGTTGGGCATCGCTGCGCTCACCCCAACCTATAGCGTTTTCGCTCCGTTCTTGGCGGTATAGGTTGGGCTGCGGCAAAGCAAAGCCCAACGTTCCGCATACGCGGAAATGTCGGCGTGGATGAGATTTCCCCCGCGCGGCAAGCGATGACGCACGATGGCATTGTGCTTCCTCCGCATCACTCCCTCCCCTGACAAGGGGAGGGTCGGGGAGGGGTTGGGCAGGAGAGGGGGTTTGAAGCGCGCGGAACGAAAAACCCCACCCCGCCGCCCTCAAAAACGCGCGGCGCGGGGTGTGGCGGACTGTGGCGGGGTCTGGGGGTACAGGGTTACGCTTCTCCCCGCCTTACGCGACCGGCTCTGGAAAGGCCGAAAGCTATTTTCCTGCGATGCCGAGCCAGCCCTTTATCGTCCCCAAAATACACTCTTTCATCGCGCCCAGTTCCTGGTTCTTGAGAGCACCGGTCGCCTTGTTCGTGTACTCCTTCAAAGCCAGCTTGTCCTGCGTGGTAAATTTCGCGTCCTTCTTTTCTTTTTCACCTTTCTCATCCATGATCACGCTCCTCGTCACTTCAATCAGGTGCTGATTCCGCTTGCCGTCCGTCCCTGGTCGTTGCCGTACTCGATCCATCCAGACAAGTCTATGTTCGCGCCGCGTAAAATGCAAGGCATAGCAGGGGACTGAGGACAGAAGACAGAGGACAGAAGACAGAGCGGCCTTCGGCCTTAAGTAGGCAGTCGTCTGTAATCTGAATGGAGGAAATCATGCCACATCTGACGACTGAAAACAGATCACAAAGCGAACGCAGTGAGCGTTCAGTCCTCTGTCCTCTGTCCTCAGTCTTCTGTTTTCTGTCTCCTGTCTCCTGTCTCCTGATGCGGAATTTTATCGGACCTGAAATTCCACGCGCTTTCCGGCACGGTGCAACAAACCAACCAATTTGTCCAGGCTGAAGCGTTCGGTCTTGTGATGCATGACTTCGGAAATGCGTGTGCGCGGAATACCGAGTTCGTCCGCCAGTTCCTGCTGTTTTTTGCCGCGTTTCTTCAGCTCCTTTTCCAGCTCGATGAGCAGTGTTTCGCGCGCGAGCAAGGCCGCCGCCTCGTCCGGCGGAAAACCCAAATCCTCGAATACGTTCCCGCAACCGACGGTCATTTTCTCGCTCATCTCACTCTCCGATCTGTTTGAATCTCTGGCGACCCAATGCAATGTCTTTTGGACGGGTTTCCTGCGTTTTTTTCTGAAATGCGTGTAACACGTACAAGGCGTTACCGATGTGGGTGACGTAGAATGCGCGGAACTCACCGCCCGTATGAATGCGTACCTCACGCACTCCCGCACCGACCGTCTTTATGGGTTTCCAGTCCTGCGGGTCGAGTCCGTGCTGTATGCGTAAAAGCTGGCGGCCTATGGATTGGCGCGCCGTTTCGGGGAATTCCCGAATACACTCGCGGCTGTCGCCCATGAAAATGATCGTTTTCATAAAAAACCAATTTGAAATCCAAGTGCAATGTACAAAATCCACGACATTGCGTCAAGAGTCAGGGATCAGAGGATTGTAGGGGCACGGCACGCCGTGCCCATCAGGAGACAGATGTCAGGAGACAGGAATCAGATGAAAACCGATCGGGAAGAACCGGTATAGGGCGGATCGAATCGGGAGTCACGGCGATTGACGACGCGCGGTCTCGTAGGGGCACGGCGTGCCGTGCCCAGCAGCGGTATAGGTTGGGCTGAGGAACGAGAGCCACAACGTTTCCGCAGGCGCGGGAATGATGGAACAGGGCGATTTGGGAGGCATGAAAACGCGCGAATGCTTGCCGAAACCCCGAAACCCCCTTCATTTCCCCCTTATCAGGGGGAAAGTTGGGAATCCATGCCGCGTCGCTTCGCCCAGCAGTTCTCACCCGTTCGTTTTTTCTTCCGTTGGGCTTCGCTGCGCTCACCCCAACCTATGCATCAGGAGACAGATGTCAGGAATCAGGAATCAGATGAAAACCGATCGGTGTTTTGACGATCTTTCTCCGGCGGCGAAGCCGACGGTAGCTGATCTGATTCCTGTCCTCTGATTCCTGATACCTGATAGGCGCGCCGTGCCCCACCGGAGGTCATCGCGGGATATACCCTTGCGGTCATTCATAAAGGGGAGAGGTGAATTTCCGTATTTTTTTATTTCATCGCCGTGAAATATTTGCTATTCTTCTCTTGCAAGTCTGTGTTATTCCTTGAAATCAGGGAACGGAACGCTCGATAAAGGGGGATCGAGGGTGGATAGGGCAGGGCGGCATTTCATATCCGAAAAGGACGGGCCGGCAAAAATGAGCGGCGGGGAGACTGTACGCGCGCGTTGTGCGAATCGCGCGAATCGCGCGAATCGTGAGAACGGGTCGAATTCCAGGAATTTCAGGAATTCTTCGGATTCCGCCGATTTCATGACGTACACGAGCCATTCTGGCACGGTGGTTGCTCGTTCCGTCCTTGCTTCCTGCCTTCGTTGGTTCCTGGCGTCCTTGGTTCCTTCGGTCGTTCCTTCCTGATTCTTTAAAGACTCCGCCGCGCGGACGCGCGGTGCACTTTTCCGCTTTTTCCCGCCGGTCGAAAACCCGGCGCGGTGTCATAAACCCGCGCCGTTCCGCGTTTTCGACTTTTCGTTTTCGTCCCTTTCGTCCCCTTCGTCGTTCTCCATCCGTCTTCGGGAGGCTTGTCATGGCCTGGTGTCGTTTCGTCCCTCGTGTCTTTTCCCTCCTTCCCCGTATCCACAGTGAAAGCGTCCGACCCCGGTCTGCCGGGTTCTTGGCGTCTCTTGCCTTCTTTCTCTGCCTCTTTCTTTCCAGTGGCGCGGCGGTCGCAGCCGAGATCGGCCAGGTCATCCGTGTCGTACCGGGGGCCTTCGTCACGCGCGCGGGGAAGACGATTCCACTTGCCGTTCATTCGCCGGTCGAAGTGACCGATGTTGTCAGCACTGATGCGACGGGGCGGCTCCGCGTCCTGTTCAACGACGACAGCACGGTGGCGGTCGGGAGCAATACGAGCCTCGATTTACGCGACTACGCCGACAGCGGCTCAAAGCCGGTCTTCGACGTTCACCTGATGCAAGGCGTCGCGCGCGTTGTGACAGGGCGCGTCGTCGAAATGAACCCGTCGGGGTTCAAGGTCACGACCCCTGAAGCGCACGTCGGAATCCGCGGGACGATCATCAGTATGCGCTCGATGAACGGCGTCACGACGGTCTATGTCGAGAACACGACGCGTGAAGTCTACGTCAACGACATCCGCGTTCCGGGCGGGCAGAAGATCACGCTCCCCGACGACCCGCTGCGTACCGAACCGATCCAGCCCGAAGACCGGCGCGAACTCGGGCGCGACCTCGCCTTTCTCGGCGGACGCGGCGTCGCCGCCGCCGCGCCCGAACCCGAAATGGTCGTCCGCATTCCGACCGACCCCCCGCTCGCGTACGTCAACGCGGACAGCGGGACGGCGTCGCCGGATACGCCGCTCAAAACCTTGCCGCTGGGCGATTCGCTTTCCTTAGGCGCGATGCCGCTCGGGACGGGGTACGTGTCGGGCTTGCTGGCCTCCTCTTGGGGAGGCGTGTCGTCGTACGCTGATTTCGCCTTCAACGTGAATCTCGGTACCGGTGCCGTCACGAATGCGGAAATGCACAACTCTACGCTTATTGGTACGACCATCCAGCAATTCGAAGTGGTTGGTGGGAGCGGGGTGCTGTCTGGAGGGACCACTGTCCTCAGCGGTTTTACCGGGCAGGCGATTTCCTACACCCCAGGATCTGCGGCAACTATTTATGACATTTTTCCCGTTGACCCAACGATTTTGACCGTCACTTCTTCGCCGACCCCCGGCGTCCTCGGGTCTTCGGTGGCTGGAAACTACGCCGTCGATGTTATCACATGGAGCCCTGTAGATACGGGCACCTTGGCCGGCACGTGGGGCGCGGCGCCGCCGATGCCGACGACCGGCGTCGTTTCCGGAAATCTGTTTTCAAGTGTCGGCGGTTTCAATCCCTCTTTTTCCTTTGACATCAACCTGATAAACGGCGATATCACCAATGCAAGCGTGAATGGTAGCGGCACTGTGAACGGCGGTTACGGTCCGGGGACTCTCACCGTGGATTTCATCAACGGCAGCGGGAATGCTTTGACGGGTATCAGCATTTTCACGCTCAACGGCGGGGCAGCAAACAATAATTTCGACAACGGCGTAGTGACCCCACTTGATCCAGCAACGGCCGGGACGTGGAGCGTCATAAAATTTGGTTCGGCGGATTATGACCCGAAGATCGTCCACAACGGCGGCACCGTGCCGGTACTGTACTCCATTAGCGATACCGGCGGCATGTACGACGACGGCTACGGCGTCGGAACGATGGTGAAGTAAGGGAAGACGACGATGAACGCACATCCTCCCTTCTTCCCCGTCCTCGCGCTTTCCTTCCTCCTCGCGCTCTCCGCGCCCGTGCGCGCGGCGGAGGACGATCCGGCGCAGCGCGCGGTTTTCGAGCAGTCGCGCGCCGAGGCGGCGTCCTTGATGGAAAAGGGCGACGCCGAGGGCGCTTATGAATTGTATATGCGCCTCCTGCGGCTCTCCCCCGGCGACGACGCGACGAATCTGGGGCTTGCGCGCGCGGCGAGCCGGTCGAACCACCTCAATCAGGCAGTGATCGCGTATGAAACGCTGCTCGAAAAATACCCGCGCGACACAAGGCTCTTCGGCGAATTGACCGACGTCTATATGCGCTTGGGCGACCGCGCGGGCGCCGAGCGCAGCGCGGCGATGATGCGTTCGCTCGACGGCAAGACGACGCAGGAAGAGACCGATTCGGCGCTCGACGCGATGGAAAAGCGCTACAGCGAGTTGCAGGTGCACGGCAAGCTGCGCGGCGGCGTTCTCTTCGACTCGAACGTGAACCTGGGGCCCCGGTCGAACACGCTGGACCTGGGGAACTGGCGCGTGCGGCTGAACGGCGCGAAGGAGAAGGAAAGCCCCGGCGTCTATCTCGGCGCGGACCTCGACCTCGGCCAGCGCGTCGCGCGCGACAGCCCGTGGTGGTTCGTCGGCGACGTGCAGACCTTCTGGCGCGCGAACACCGCCGGCGGTCTCGACAATCTGCACAACCGCCGGTCGCAGTGGGCGCGCGCGGCGGCGGGGATGCGACATATGACTTCAAAGACGCTCGCCGAGGCGCGCTTCAAGGCGGAGGTCTTCGACTACGAGTTTTACCAGCACGTTTCGGCGCGCGGGCCGGAGGGGACTTTCATCTACGCGGCGGCGCCGACCTTCCACCTCGTCAGCAAGGCGAGTATCGACCATCGCATCTATTCGCGCGACGGTCAGCGCAACGGCATCTATAGCTGGGTCGGGCAGTACGGGCGGTTTTTCTTCGGTTCTTCGAACCACGAGCTTCTGATCGGCGGGCGTTATCTGAAGGGTTCCGCCGACCGGCACGATTACAGCCATGACGGGTGGGAGGCGTACGCGCGCTTCGTCTTCAAGCTGCCGCGCGGCTTCGAGTTCGCGCCCTTCGCGGGCTATACGCGCGAAGATTACAAGGGACCGGCGACGGTGCTGGAAACGCTGCATCGCAGCGACAAGCGGCTGCGTACCGGCTTCGGCCTGACGTACCGCGTCGACCGGGCGTGGTCGTGGGAACTCAATTATCAGTACAGCAAGAACCGGTCTACGAGCGATCTCTACGATTACGGTCAGTACTACGTTTCGACGGGGATGGCCTTCAGTTTTTGATTTTGCGTTGGTTTTACATGGTTTGAAGGTGGGCTTTGCTCACCTTGAAACCCACCAACCCGGCAAAAAGGTGGGTTTTACTTTTTGACGAATTCACGGCGCCGGAGGAGTTATGGAAGTCGTCTTTTGGGGAGTGCGCGGGAGCATCGCCAGCCCGTCGCCGGACGCGGCGTTTTACGGGGGGAACACGACGTGCATCGAACTGTCGACGAACGACGGGACGCTCTTGTTCTTCGACGCGGGGACGGGGCTGCGCGAGGCGGGTGAGACGCTCCCCGACGCCGGCGAGTGCCATATCTTCATCAGCCACGGGCACGCCGACCACATCGTCGGGCTGTGGTTTTTCAAGCCGCTGCATTCGCCGCGCTGGACGACGCACCTGCATCTGCCGGAGTGGCTCAGCCATATCCCGGATTATTTTTATCAGGGCGGAATCTTTCCGGTACCCTTTTCCGAACTTCAGGGCCGCGTGATCCTGAATACGATCCGGGACGGCGAGGACGTGTCGGTGGCGCGCGGGCCGCATCGCATCCGCGTGTCGCCCTTTGCGACCAATCACCCCGGCGGCTGTTTGGGGTTCCGGGTTTACGCCGACGGGGCGCTTTTCGTCTTCACCGGCGACCACGAGATCACCGAGGACGCCGCCGCGCACGCCGAGGCCGTCGAGTTTTTGCGCGACGCGGATATCGCGGTCGTCGACGCGACGTACGACAAGAGCGATTACCGCGCCGGGTGGGGACATTCGACGTGGGAAGATTGGGTCGCGGCGAACGCGGAAGCGGGCGCGCGCCACCTCGTTCTGTCGCACCACAAGCCGGGGCGCCCCGACGAGGCGCTCGACACGCTGAACAAGAAGCTGGAGTGGCTGGAAAAGAAAGGCAAGGCGGAACTCTACGTCGCGCGCGAAGGGATGCGGATCACTCCGGTTCTGCGCGAATCGACGCGCCGAGGGAGCGACTGGCTCGTCGTGCTCCTCGAAGAACTGTCGTCGTACCGCGACGAAAATGCGATTCTCGACCGCATCCTGATGAAGGCGCGGGAAATGACGCGCGCCGACGCGGGGACGATCTTTCTGGTCGAAGACGAGGACCTGGTCTTCGCGTATATGCACAACGACACGCTGTTTTCGGTGAATTGCGCGCACAAATACGCGTACGCGACGAACCGTCTGCCGATTTCGACGAAGTCGATCGCCGGCTACGTCGCGACGACCGGGCAGTCCCTGAACATCGCCGACGTCGACGAGTTGCCGCCCGATGCGCCGTACGCGTTCGACCGCAGCATGGACCAAAAGACGGGCTACCGGACGCGCTCGCTCCTGACCTTGCCGTTCTTCGACAACGCGGGAAAGGTTTTGGGCATCCTGCAACTGATCAACAGCATCGACCCGCATACGGGAAAGCCGCACGCCTTCGCTCCGGGCATGGGACTCAACGTGCGCTTCTTGACGCAGGGCGTCTCGCGCGTGCTCGAACACAGCGCGCTCGAACGCCGCAACATCTACGGCATCCTGCGGATGGCTGCCGTGCACGACCCGTCGGAGACCGGCCCGCACGCCGAGCGCGTCGGCTCCGTCGCGGCGGAACTCTACCAGCGCTGGGCGGAAAGGCAGGGACAGATGCCCGACTCGATCCGCTACGTCAAGAGCCATATCCGTCTGGCGGCGATGCTGCACGACATCGGCAAGGTCGGCGTCTCCGACCTGATCCTGAAAAAACCCGGCAAGCTGACCGAAGCGGAGTTTTCGATCATGCGCGGGCACGCCGAACTCGGCGCTTCGATTCTGACCGGCGGCGATTCGGATATCGCCGACCTCGCCGCGAGCATCGCCTTGAATCACCACCAGAAATGGAACGGAACGGGCTACGCCGGCGTCTCCGACGCGGGCAAGCTGAGCGGAGAGGAGATTCCGCTCGCCGCGCGCGTCACGGCGGTTGCCGACGTGTTCGACGCGCTCGTCTCGCCGCGCTGCTACAAGAAAGCCTGGACTTTCGAACAGGCGATGGACCTCCTCGACAAGGAGGCGGGGCAGCATTTCGAACCCTTGCTCGTCAAGTGCATGCACGAGATTGCCGGACTGCTGCCGATGATCTACGAGCGCTTCCCTGAAAACTTCGGGGAGGCACCGGAGGAGGCAGCGAAGGAGGGTGCGGCGCCGGCGGGCGAGGGGACGCCACCGACCGAGGGGGGAACGGCGAAGGCGTGACGGCAAAGTCCGCTTTCCGCCGCCTTGCGGCCGCGTCGTGGTTTTCAACGGCTTGCGCCGGGAGCGTCCTCATCGCCGCGATGCTCGCGCTCTATGTCGCGCAGCCGCTCCTCGCGGTTCGCCTGGACCTCAAGGTCTACGACATGCTCCTGCCGTTGCGCGCCGCGCCACGGGCTTCGCCGACGCCGGTCATCGTCGACCTCGACGAAGCCTCGCTCGCGGCGTACGGGCAGTGGCCGTGGCCGCGCTACCTCGTCGCCGACCTCGTAGACGCGCTGAGCGAGTACCGCGTCGCCGCGATCGGGATCGACGTCATGTTCGCCGAATCCGACCGCTCGTCGCCCGAACACGTGTTTCGGGGGCTTGAGCGCGATCGGTCGATTTCGCTGTCGATCAAGGGCTTGCCGGCGCCCCTGCGCGATTACGACCGGCTGCTCGGCGACTCGCTCAAAAAAAGTCCGGCGGTGCTGGGTTTCTACGGGCGCTTCGACGGCTCGTCGAGCGCGCTGGAACTGCCCGCGTCGGTGAATGCCATCATCCACGCCGCGCCCGGTGCGCCCGCGCCGGAAGACCGTCTGCAATCGGCGGAGAACGCCGTCGTCCCGCTGCCGGTGCTGCGCGAGACGGCGCCGCTCGGATTCATCAACGTCGCCCCCGACGCCGACGGGATCGTCCGCAAGGTTCCCCTGGTGATCCAGGTGAAGGGCGCGATCTACCCCTCCTTGCCGCTGCGCGCGCTGATGCGCGTGCTGGAGACGCGCAACCTGCGCCTGCGCGCCGGCGCGTACGGGCTGGAAAGCGTCGGCGCCGGCGCCTACACCGTCGCCGTGAATCCGAGGGGCGAGATGTACATCCCCTTCATCGGTCCGAGCGGGACCTACCGCTACGTGAGCGCCAGGGACGTGCTACGGCGAGAGGCGCCGCGCGAGACGCTCGAAGGCCGCGTCGTTTTCGTCGGAACGTCGGCGGCGGGACTCCTCGACATCCACGCGACGCCGCTCGACCCGGTCTGCCCCGGCGTCGAAATCCACGCCGCCGCGCTCGACGCGATCCTGAGCGAAAACGCGATTCGGATGCCGCCCTGGACGCCGGCAGCGCAGGTCGCGGGGATTCTCTTCACGGGAATCCTCGCCACGCTCGGCTTCGGTTTTGCCCGACCGCGAACCTACCTCCCCGCCGCCGCCGCGCTCGTCGCCGCCGCCGTGATGCTCTCGCGCCGGCTTTTCGCCGACGGGGTCTTCCTGTCCCCGCTGTATATGCTCACGACGGTCGGCGTCCTCGGTCTGGGACTCGTCTTCCTGCGATTCTGGCAGGAAGAGAGGCAGAAAATCGTGTTGCGCAGCAGCTTTTCGCGCTACGTCTCGCCGGAGGTCGTCAAACGGATCGCGCGGCTCTCCGGCGACTTCTTCGCCGGAGAGGAGCGCGAACTCTCGATCCTCTTCACCGATATTCGGGGATTCACGTCGATCTCCGAAGGCCTGTCGCCGCGACAGGTCGTCGCGCTACTCGACCGCTATTTCACGCCGATGACCGCGCTCGTCCTCAAAAGCGGCGGGACGCTCGACAAGTTCATCGGCGACGCGCTGATGGCGTTCTGGAACGCGCCGCTCGACGTGAGCGAACACCCGGTCAAAGCCGTCGAAGCCGCGCTTGCGATGCAGGAGGCGCTTGGCGTACTGAACGGCGAACTGCGCGCGGAATTCGGCGTCGAGATCGGCATCGGCGCGGGCGTCAACACCGGTCCGGCGTACGTCGGCAACATGGGATCGCGCGACCGGATCAACTACACGCTGATCGGCGACAACGTAAACCTCGCTTCGCGCCTCGAAGGGCTTTGCAAGCTCTACGGCGTGCCCGTCGCGGTCAGCGGGGAAACGCGGAAATGCTGCGGGGACGCGTTCGTGTTCCAGTATATGGATACCCTGCGCGTCAAGGGCAAGGGGCGACCCGTCGGCGTCCTCGTACCGCTGCGGCGCGAAGACGCCGCGTTGCGCAGCGACGAACTCGCCGAATGGGAAAGCGCGCGCGTCCTCTACCACGCCGGCGATTTTACGCGCGCGCTGGAAGCGATCTCCGAACTCGTCGCGCGCTACCCCGCCCGCAAGCTGTACGCCGTCTACGCCGAACGCCTCCGCGCGCTCAAGGACGACCCGCCGAAAAATTGGGACGGCGTCTGGACGCTGACGTCAAAGTGAGGCAGGGATCAGGGATCAGAAGACAGAGCGCGCATAGCTTGGGGTGAGCGTAGCGAGAGCCACAACGTTTCCGAGGCGCGTTGGGTTTTTGTAGGGGCACGGCGTGCCGTGCCCAGCGGCGGTATAGGTTGGGCTGAACGAATGTGAAGCCCAACGTTCCGCATGCGTATGAATGACGGAATAAGGGCTGAGCGAAATGTGAACCCCAACGATCGCGGGGCGCGTTGGGTTTTTGTAGGGGCACGGCGTGCCGTGCCCAGCGGCGCGCATAGGTTGGGGTGAGCGAAGCGAAGCCCAACGATTCCGCAGGCGCCGGAATGACGGAATAAGGGCTGGACGAAATGTGAACCCCAACGATCGCGAGGCGGTATGAAAAAGCATGCGGAACGTTGGGCTTCGTAAACTCAGCCCAACCTATACCGCTGAAGACGGAGCGGAGACGCTATAGCTTGGGCTGAGGGTAGCGAACCCCAACGGAAAGACGCCTATTTTTGGGTGGGACGAATCGAAGGGTCCGTATCAAAAAACATTCCGAGGAATTCCCTCCTCCCCTGGGGGAATTCCTTTTCGGGGTCGCGCGATGCGCGGCCCCATTTTTCCATATCACATGCGGATGTTTTATCCGCTGATGGGCACGGCACGCCGTGCCCCTACGGCGGTATAGGTTGGGCTGAGGAACGAAGCCCAACGATTCCGTATGCGTATGAATTGTTGGGCATCGCTGCGCTCACCCCAACCTATGCGTAGTGGGTGGATTTCCGCCTGTGCGGAGATCGTCGACGCGCGATTTCGTAGCCCAACTTTAACGCCCCCAAAAAAAGTTGTTATAGAATCAATAGCTTGCAGGTACAAAAAGGCCTGTCTGGCACTACATACGTGAGTTTGCCAGGAATCTGGAAGTGAGGG
>JAISAZ010000053.1 GCA_031266435.1 Accumulibacter sp. | reverse complement strand
CTTCTTGCAAGGTCATGATCATCTCCTAATGATCCCGCCTTACAGCTCTTCTTTCAGACTCCCCTCACGTCGGAATCAGTCAATTCCTTCAGACTCACCTCATATTGGACTAGACTGGCCATTGCAAAAAATCCGCGCTTCGGTATAATCCGCGTCCGTCACTGGGGAGTAGCCGCTCCTCGCAAAGAGAAGGCTTGCGTCAACATACTTGGCCCGAGGGTCATGGCGCAGGCGGTTCCCGTGCCTGGCAAGACCTTTGACCTCGCATCCCTTTCGCCGGAGGGGATGCGAGGTCATTCGTCTTCGTCCGGCACAGGGAATGATATGGAAGCTTTTTTGATCTCCGCAGGGATCGTGACGCTCGCCGAAATCGGCGACAAAACCCAACTCCTCGCGTTTATCCTCGCCGCAAAATTTCGTAAACCCGTGCCGATCGTCCTCGGTATCCTCGTCGCGACGCTGGCGAATCACGCGTTCGCCGGGGCGGTCGGCGCGTGGATCACTTCGGTCGCGCCGCCGGAAACGATGCGCTGGGTGCTCGGTGTCTCTTTCATCGGGATGGCCGCCTGGACGCTGGTCCCCGATAAATTCGAAGAGGGCGAAGCGAAGATCGCCGGGTACGGCGTTTTCACGACGACGCTGGTCGCGTTCTTCATCGCCGAGATCGGCGACAAGACGCAGATCGCCACCGTCGCGCTCGCGGCGCAGTATCACGCGCTCGTGGCGGTCGTCGCGGGGACGACGCTGGGGATGATGATCGCCAACGTTCCCGCGGTACTTCTCGGCGACCGGCTCGCGCACCGGATTCCGACGCGCGTCGTTCACGCCGTCGCCGCCGGGATTTTCGCGGTGCTCGGTGTGTTGACGCTCGCCGGCGTCGGGGAGCGTTTCGGGTTTTAGCGACAGAAGACAGAGGACAGAAGACAGAGGACTGAACGGCCTTCGGCCTTAAGTAGTCAGTAGCCTGTAATCTGAAAAGAGCAAGCCACGCGACATCTGACAACTGAACACAGATCACAAAGCAAGCGCAGCTTGCGCTCTGTCTTCAGTCCTCTGTCCTCTGTCCTCTGACACTCAGAGTATCTGGTTCAACAAGCGGTCGATCCGGACGCGCGCGAGCCGACGGATCAGGCGCTGGACCGGCGGCGGGTAGGCGTCGGTCGTTTCGATTTCCTTGTAATGGTCGACGCGTTTCGCGTGCGTTGTGATCTGCCTGAGTTCGGCGCGGTTCTGCGCGGTGAGCAGTTGCTGCGGGTCGTGGATCAGGAGGGCGTTTTCCAGGTCGAGTCGCCACGCGCGGGGGTTGAGGTTGTGCCCCGTGAGCAGCATGAAGTTTTCGTCGACGAGCATTCCCTTGACGTGAAAAGTGTTTTCGCCGTGCCGCCATACGTGGATGTTCAACTGCCCGGAGTCCATGACCTTCTGGTAGGTTTTGCAAAAGCGGCGCAGGTTGGCTTCGTAAAGGTAGGGGATCGCGCCGATTGCCTTGAAGGGCTGGTCCGGGGGAATGTAGAAGTCGTTGGCGGTTTTGTCGCCGAGAACGATCGTGACATGGCAACCGTCCTGAATTTTTCGGGAGATCGCGCGGCGTACCGGCCCCGGCAGGTTGAAGTAGGGGGTGAAAAGGACCAAATGTCGTTCCGCCTGACGGATCAGGTTGAGGATCGTCGCGTTGAGTTCGTTGCGGCGGATGCCGATGCCGAGTAGCGGGGTGATATAGACGTGTCCGGGCCGGAAACCCGCTTTTTCGAAGGCGTAGCGCTCCGCTCCGAGAAGGCGGCGGAAGCGGACGATCTTTCGGCGAATCTCGACCGTGACGGGTGTTTTCGGCGTGTCGAGCGGATGTACGGCGGAATTGGCGCGCAGGACGCTGCTCATCAGGCCCGCCATCGCGTCGGCGAGCGCCGGACTGCGGATCAGGTGGTAGCGGTCGAGCCGGTAGTTTTCTTTCCAGTGCAGATAGACATTGTTGAGGCTCGCGCCGCTGTAGAACACGTCGTCGTCTATGACAATGCCCTTGAGGTGCAAAATGCCCATCAGTTCGCTTTTTTGGACGGGGACGCCGTAGATCGGGGCGCCCGGTCCGCGTTCGAGCGCCTTGGCTTTGTAGAGCGCGGCGTTCCCTTGCGAGGGCGCTTTGCCGATCAGGCCGCGCTGCGCGCGGTGCCAGTCGACGAAGACGGCGATTTCGATCTCCGGTCGCGCGTCCCGTGCCGCGTAAATCGCGTCGAGCACCTCTCTGCCCGCCTCGTCGTTCTCCAGGTAAAGCGCCGAGACGAAGATGCGGCGCTGCGCGCTCAAAATGCGCTCGATCAGCGTTTTTGCGAATTCAGCCGGGCCGCGAAGCGTCCTGACGTGGGTCGCCCTCACCGGAATCCCGCAGAGCCGGTCGGACAAAGGCGGCGTGCGTCCGGCAAGACGCTGCCAGACGGAAAGAAGCGTGGAAGGCCCGGAGGAGGATTTGAGTTGCACGGATAGGATTATATCGGCAAGCGGGGAGCTTCGTAAAAGGCTTGGCCGCGCAAATGCGCTGAGCGCATGTTTTCCGCGTGTTTCCCAGGCATTTTCGGCGACTTGCCGACGCGCGCGCATGTCTTTGGAGCGGGGTCGCTGGTAAAATTCAATGAGTCCGTCTCCCGGAGTTCTTGCAATCCACGTCCCGCATCCCCAAGGATGCCCCGCCTTGCGCTCAGGGCGCGGGGAGGCAAGGGGAGTTTTCCAACCCGAGGAAAGTTTTCGATGAACGCCACGCCCGACCGAACGAATCGTCCCACCCGCCTGCCCGCCGCCGCCCTTGGAACGCCGCTTACCCCGTCTGCGGTGCGTGTGATGCTCCTCGGCGCGGGTGAACTCGGCAAGGAAGTTGTCATTGCGCTGCAACGCCTCGGCGTCGAAACGATCGCCGTCGACCGTTACGCGAATGCCCCCGGAATGCAGACGGCGCACCGCGCGCACGTCGTCACGATGACCGACGGCCCCGCGTTGCGCGCGCTGATCGAAAAGGAAAGGCCGCGCCTCGTCGTTCCCGAAATCGAGGCGATCGCGACCGAGATTTTGCAGGAAATCGAGGATGAAGGGATTTCCGAAGTCATTCCGACCGCGCGCGCGACGCGTTTGACGATGAATCGTGAAAGCATCCGCCGTCTGGCTTCGGAGGAACTCGGACTGCCGACTTCGCCCTACGCTTTCGCGGCTTCGCTCGAAGAAGTGCGCGCCGCGATCGACGGCGGAATCGGCTACCCCTGCCTCGTCAAGCCGACGATGTCGTCGTCCGGGAAGGGTCAGTCGGTGCTGCGCGGACCGGAGGATATCGCGCGCGCGTGGGATTACGCGATCGAGGGCGGGCGCGTCAACAAAAACCGCGTCATCGTCGAGGGTTTCGTCGATTTCGATTATGAGATCACTTTGTTGACGGTGCGCGCGCTCGGCGCGAGCGGCGAGGTCGAGACTTTTTTCTGCGAACCGGTCGGCCACGTGCAAATCAACGGAGATTACGTCGAATCGTGGCAGCCGCAGAAGATGAGCGAAGCCGCGCTCGCAAAGGCGCGGTCGATCGCGCGCGCGATTACCGGAAACCTCGGCGGTCGCGGCATTTTCGGCGTCGAACTTTTTGTGAAGGGCGACCGGGTCTGGTTTTCGGAAGTCAGCCCCCGGCCGCACGACACCGGGCTCGTAACGCTCGCTTCGCAGCGGCTTTCGGAATTCGAGCTTCACGCCCGCGCGATTCTGGGGCTGCCCGTCGACGTTTCGCTACGGGTGCCGGGCGCTTCGGCGGTCATTTACGGAGGCGTTGCGGCGAAGGGAATCGTCTTCGAGGGCGTCGCCGAAGCGCTCGCCGTTCCCGGAACCGACCTGCGCCTTTTCGGTAAACCCGAAAGCTTTGTGAAGCGCCGCATGGGTGTCGTCGTCTCGACGGGCGCAAACGTCGAAGAGGCGCGCGAGCTTGCCAAACGCGCGGCGCGTCGAATCACGCCGAAAGCGGGATAAGCGATGAAAACTGAAATTGCTATTTTTTGAAGAGGATATTGAAAAACCGCCTGAAAAAAGAAGGTAGCGAAGTGGTTACAAATTGTAACCAGTTGAAGCGGACCGACGTGACCGACACCGAAACTTTTCTGCGCCTGCTTCAAGTCAGTTCCGCCGTTCGACTTCATTTCCGGTCGACCGCGCGCGACGATTGCACAGGCCCCCAAAGCTGTGTATTCTCACCGGTAAATCGTTCGCGCCGCGATACCTTACTCACGGCGCCTTTCAAAATAACAAGACCGTTTTCTTGAGTGCCATACCCTATGCAACGTCGAAATTTCATCCAATTCATAGTACTCGCCGCCCTGATGGGCGCCTGCGGTCGCAAGAAGCTGCACGCGCCGCTTTCGCAGGGGGCGACCGTGCTCGCCTTCGGCGACAGCGTCACTTACGGCGTGGGCGCGGGGAGCGGCGAGGACTGGCCGAGCCTGCTTGCGCGGCGCGCCCGGTGGAATATCGTCAACGCCGGCATTTCGGGCGACACGACCGAAACGGCGCTCCAGCGCATCGCGCCCTTGCTGGATCAGTACGAACCGGAACTCGTCATCATCGAGATTGGCGGAAACGATTTTCTGAACCGGCGACCGCCGAAAACCGTCAAGGAGAATCTGCGCCAGATCGTTTTGCGTGTCCGCCGGCATAACGCCGCAACGCCGGTCGTCCTCGTCGCCGTCCCCGAATTGTCCCTGCTCAACGCGCTGGTACAGCGCTTGTCGGACTCGCCGATCTACGCAGAGCTTGCCAAGGAATCGAAGCTCTGGCTGATCGACAGCGTTTTTTCGGACGTACTCTCCGACAAGGAGCTACGCTCCGACCAAGTCCATCCGAACGCGCGGGGGTATCGGCAGATGGCCGACCGCATCGGGGACGCTTTGCGGAAATTCGGATTCATCGCTTCCTGACCGTTCGTACCTGAGAAGACGAGCCGCTTCACAGTACAGGGTGTACGGCAAGGCGAGTCGACAAAGGGTGGGATGAACTGGATATGGAATCAGAGTCGGAAGCGCCCGAGCAAGGCGTTGACGTCGACCGAGGCTTTTTCGAATTCCGCCGCCGTTTCCTCCGCCGACTTGATCACGGAACCCGCTTGACTGACGAGCATGTTGATCTCGCCGAGCATATGGCTCGCGCTGTCGCTCGCAAGGTTTTGCTCGCGCGTCGAGTCGGCGATGCCGAGCATGCGTTCGAGCGTCGTCTGCGCGTTTTCCCTGACCCGGTTCAGCGTTTCAAACGCGATCCGCGCGACCTGCGTTCCCGTCAAAAGTTGCGGGAGCGTTCCGTCGATGATTTCGACGACCTGACCGGAATTCATCCGGATCGAACCGATCATTTTATCGATTTCGTCCGAAGTCTGAGACGCGCGGTCCGATAACTTCCTGACTTCGCCGGCGACGACGGCGAAACCTCGTCCCTGCTCGCCGGCGCGCGCGGCTTCGATCGACGCGTTCAGCGCGAGCAGACTCGTCTGCCCCGCGATATCCTTGATGACGTCGACGAGGCGCGCGATCTGCGCCGCCGAGTCGCCGAGGTTGCGTATGCGCGCCGAGACCTTCTGGACGCTTGAGGTGATTTCGTCGATCTCGCGGTTGGCGGCCTGGATCTGCCCGGAATTGTCGTCGGTGAGCTTGATCGACGCCAGGGTGTTTTTCTGAATGTCGCGGATGCTGTCGGAAAGATGGTTGATGTTGCCCATCATCTTGTCGACCGTCGCCGACGTCGTCGAGGTAACGTTCGACTGGCGCTCGTTGACGACGGTGATCTCGCGCGAAACCGTGTTGATGTAAGCGGCGGCCTGCGTCAGCATCGTTGCGCTTCGACCGAGGTGTTCCAGAAGCTTCCTTTGCGAGAGGACCATCTCGCTCGCCAGCGCGAGCAGGCTCCCTTTCGATTCCGCGGGAATTTCGCCCGTCAGGTCGCCCGACGCGACGCGCGAGAGCTGGTCGAGCGCTTCGGCGGGGTCGCTGCCGATCTGGCGCGTCACGCTGTTCGACAGGGCGAAACCGAAAAGCAGCAACAGAACGCCGAAGACGGCGACCGCGCTCAAGCCGTAGGTCAGATGAACGCGGAAGTCCACGTCGACGTCCTCGGCATGCACACGCGTCCCGATCACCCAGGCCCACGGCCTGAAAAGCCTGACGTAGTTGGTCTGCTCGACCGTGCGCGACCCGCCGGAAGGCGCGATCTCACTGTTCACGTAGGCGCCGGCCGGATTATCCCGCGCCGCGCCGATATAGGCGGCGGCAAGCGAATTTCCCTGCGCGTCCTTGAATTTTTCCTGCACGTCCTGTCCGGCGTAGTCGCCCGACGAGTAATAGACGCCGACGCCGTCGAGCGTCAGCGAATACACGGACTGCGAAGTGCCGCCGCTCGCGTAGCGAAATTCCTGGAGCAATTCGACGACGGCCCTCTGCGCCTGTTCGAGCGTCAGTTCGGACGCGTTCACGCGCGCCTGATAAGTCATCATCGTGGAATAAATACTCTCGATGGCCGCGCTGGCGATTTCCCTGCGCTCGTCGATCCGGTGCTGGCTGAACCCGGCGGCCAGGAAAAAAACCAAGGCCGCCAGCGCTACCGAAACGATCAGCATCAGAAAAGTGATTTTCGTTTTGAGCCTTATTCCGCGATCGGTCATTTCCCCTCCAGGGAATTTTCAGTGGAGCTTCCGGGGTATTATATTTCCACTTTAACTTACAACCGCGTTTGACCGCCGAATTCTTTGAAAGATTTTCCGAAAAGAAGGGATTTCCCGGCGGCAAGCCGAATTATTCCATGAAAAGTGACAATATCATTTCATTGAAAGTATCGGGCACTCTGCGCCTCGCCGCACTCGCCGTTCTTCTTTTGACGCTTTCCCCGTGCGCGCGCGCCGACGCGGCGCCGCCCGTCGCGGTCGGCGCCGCGCTGAACGCGGCGGGGATTTCCGCCGACAACGTTTCCATCGTCGTCCAGGGGGTCGACGACGCGGTACCGGTGGTATTTCACAACGCCACGCGCGCGATGAATCCGGCGTCGGTGATGAAGCTCGTGACTTCCTACGCGGCGCTCGAGTTGCTCGGACCCGCCTTTGTGTGGAAGACGGCGGTGCTTTCCGACGCGCCCATCGTTGACGGCGTCCTTTCCGGGAATCTTTACTTTCGCGGAAGCGGCGACCCCAGACTCGCGCTCGAACAGTTCTGGCTCCTGCTTCGTCAGCTTCGCTCGCGCGGGTTGAAGGAGATTCGCGGCAACATCGTCCTCGACCGCAGCGCGTACGGACTCCCGCCGCATAATCCGTCTTCATTCGACCACAGGCCGCTGCGAACCTACAACGTCGGGCCGAACGCCTTGCTCGTCAATTTCCAGAGCTTGACGCTCACGCTGCATTACGACGAGGAAGAAGAGGGCGTCCAGGTTTTCGTCGAAACGCCTTACCACGACCTTGCGATCGACAACCGGTTGAAAGCCGTCCGGGGCGCTTGCGGCGACTGGCGCGAGAAGTTCAAGGTCAGCGCCAAGGGGGGCAAGGTCACACTCGACGGGAACTATCCGACGAGTTGCGGCGACAAGCTCCTCTACCTCGCCCCCTGGCAGGCGAACGAGCAGTTCATGCGTCTCTTTCGCGCCCTGTGGCAGGAACTCGGCGGGAAATGGCGGGGCGCAATGCGCGTGGGCACGCCGCCTGCCGACGCGAAACAAATCGCCGTTCACCTGTCTCCGCCGCTTGCCGATGTCCTCCACGATCTCAACAAATACAGTAATAACGTGATGGCGCGCCAGGTTTTTCTGACGCTCTCGCCGAGTCCCGCGACGACTTCGGGCGCAGTAAAGCGCGTGCGCGAATGGCTGGAACGGAAAAAAATCGCGATGCCCGCGCTCGTCATCGAAAACGGGTCGGGGCTTTCGCGCGACGAAAGGGTTTCCGCCGACGAATTGCGGCGGCTCCTGCTCGACGCCTGGAAGAGCCCCGTGATGCCGGAACTCGTCTCGTCGCTGCCGATCGCGGGCGTCGACGGGACGCTGCGCAGGCGCCTGCGCGATTCGCCCGCCTACGGGCGCGCGCACCTGAAGACGGGTTCGCTCGAAGGCGTGCGCAGCGTCGCCGGCTACGTTCTGGATGCGCGCGGCAAGCGCTGGGTGCTCGTCTGCATCATCAACGACCCCCGGTCGGGCGCGGGCGGGGCGGTGATCGACGCGCTCGTCGAGTGGGTCACGGAGCGCGCTGGGGATGCCTTGGCGGCGCCGACACAAAGCGCCCCGAGCGGCGGAGGCGGCGAAGCGGGCGGAGTGGGCGGAGTGGGCGCCGCGCTATAGAACGTTCGGGTCGAAGGCCAAGTCGTCGCCGAAAACGACGCGGCCTTCGATCAGCGTCGCCTTGACGCGGCCCGTCAGTTCGACGCCGAGGAAAGGCGTGTTTTTGCCGTCGCTGCACAGCGTTTCCGCGGAGACGCGCCAGGTTTCGGCGGGGTCGAAAATACAGAGGTCGGCCGCGCGCCCGACCGTCAGTTCGCCGGCGTCGATTCCGAGGATGCGCGCGGGGTCGCAGGTGACGCGGGCGAGCGCCGTTTCCAGCGGAAGCGCCGATTCCTCGGCCCATTTGAGCGTCAGCGGCAGGAAGAGTTCCAGCGCGCTCGCGCCGGGGGACGCGTCGGGGAAGGGAAGCAGTTTGGCGTCTTCGTCGAGCGGCGTGTGGTCGGAACACAGGGCGGCCGTTCCGTCGGCGGCAGCGTCGCGCAGGGCGCTCCGGTCTTCGGCGGAGCGGAGCGGCGGAACGAAGCGCGCGTGGCTGTCGAAATACCCGATGTCGTCTTCCGAGAGGTGAAGGTGGTGGATCGCGACATCGCAACTGACGTTCAGTCCGGCGCTTTTGGCCTTGCGGACGAGCGCGACGCCCGCAGCCGATGAAAGACGGCCGAAGTGCAGTCTGGCACCCGTCGTTTCGGCGAGGACGAGCGCCGTTGCGATCGCGACGGTTTCGGCGCAGACGGGGATCCCGGGCAAGCCGCGCCGGCTGGCAAATTCTCCGTCGTGCGCGACGCCGTCGCGCGAGAGGTAGGGGTCTTGCGCTTGCAGATGGATGGCGAACCCGAAGGTCGCGGCGTACTGCATCGCGCGGAACAGAACCTGCGTGTCGAAAATGGGGTACTGCACCTGCGAAAAGGCGGCGCAACCGGCTTCGTGCAGACTGAACATTTCCGCGAGCCGTTCTCCGGCGAGTTGCTGCGTCAGCGCGCCGACCGGGACGACGCGCGCGAGCCCGAGCGCCGCGCTGCGGCGGACGAGCCGTTCGACGAGGCCGGGTTCGTCGAGCGGCGGCTGCGTATCGGGCGGGCACGCGGTCACGGTGATCCCGCCGCCGACGGCTGCCGAAAGTTCGGGTTCGAGCGCGCCGAGGCGCGCCGAGAGGTCGACGAGGCCGGGGCAGACGATCCGGTCGCGCGCGTCGATGACGGTGTTCGGGACAAAACCCTGCGGCGGTGAGCCGACGGCGGCGATGCGACCGCCGTCGATGAAAACGTCGGCGACGCGGTCGACGCGGTTTTTCGGGTCGACGACGCGGCCATTTTTGATCAGAACGGCGGCATTCAGCATGTTTTCAGTTCCCGGCCAGGAGGCTCATGACGGCCATGCGAACCGCGATGCCGAAAGTGACCTGTTTCAGGATGACGGACTGGGGACCGTCGGCGACCTCGGAATCGATTTCGGTGCCCCGGTTCATCGGTCCCGGGTGCATCACGATCGCGTCGGGACGGGCAAAGGCGAGGACTTCGGGCGTCAGGCCGTAGCACTTGAAATATTCCCGCGCCGAAGGCAGAAAAGCGCCGTTCATGCGTTCGCTTTGCAAACGGAGCATGATGATCACGTCGCAATCGCTAACACCTGCACGCAAGTCGAGGAAAACGCTAACACCCATCGTTTCCATCGCGGCGGGGAGCAGCGTCTGCGGGCCGATCACGCGGATTTCCGCGACGCCGAGCGTGCTCAGCGCGTGGATATTGGAACGCGCGACGCGCGAATGCAGGATGTCGCCGACGATGGCGACTTTCAGCCCGGAAAAGTCCTTTTTGTAATGACGTATCGTGAATATGTCGAGCAGTCCCTGCGTCGGATGCGCGTGGCGACCGTCGCCCGCGTTGATCACGTGGATGTCGGAGCGGCCGAGCCGGTTCAGGTGTTCGGCGATCAGATGCGGCGCGCCGGACGAAATGTGACGGACGACGAACATGTCGGCGTGCATCGAAACGAGGTTGTCGACCGTATCGAGCAGGGTCTCGCCCTTCGATGTCGAAGAGCGCGCGACGTCGAGATTGATGACGTCGGCGGAAAGGCGTTTCGCGGCGATCTCGAACGTCGTCCGCGTCCGCGTCGAATTTTCGAAGAACAGGTTGAAGACGCTCTTTCCGCGCAGCAAAGGGACTTTTTTGACGTCGCGGTCGGAAACTTCAAGAAAACTCGACGCGGTATCGAGGATGTTCAGCAGGATTTCGCGCGGCAAGCCTTCCGTCGACAAAAGGTGCGTCAGGGCGCCGTCGGCGCCGATCTGAGGGTTGGAGAGCGGCGGATTACGCATGTTTTTCGAGCCGCCAGCGCAGTTTGCCGCGGTCGTCGGGTTCGAGAATCAGTTCTTCCCTGGGGTCGAGTTCGACCTGCCAAGTGCAGAATTCGGCGGCGACCGGGAGTTCGCGTCCGCCGCGGTCCGCGAGGACGGCGAGCCGGACGCTCGCCGGACGACCGTAGTCGAAAAGCTCGTTGATCGCCGCGCGCGTCGTGCGCCCCGTATAGAGAACGTCGTCGACGAGGATCAGCGGACGGTTTTCGACGTCGAAGGGAATCGACGTGGGCCTGACCTGCGGATGCAGACCCTTTTCGCCGTAGTCGTCGCGGTAGAAGGAAACGTCGATCAGCCCGATTTCACCCGGCAGACCGAGAAGTTCGCTCAAGCGTCGGGCGATCCACGCGCCGCCCGAATGGATGCCGACGAGCATCGTTCCGGGGGTGAGGCGCGGGCGTATGAGTTCGGCGAGTTCGGCGCATTGCGCCTCGGCGTCGGGAAAGCGTTCAATGGGCATATTCGGGTTCCGGAGCGCACAAAGCGGCGCGGCTTTCGAAATAGTATTCGAGGATGACCTGCGCGGCGAGCGCGTCGACGTGTTCTTTCGCACTTTTGGCCGAATGACCACCGGCGCGCAGGCGTTCTTCGGCCTCGACCGAGCTTAGGCGTTCCTCGGCAAAATCGACCGGAAGCGCGAATCGGCGGCGCAGGTCGGCGGCAAAACGCACGCAGCGCGCCGTCATCGCGTGGGGCGCGCCGTCGAGCGAAACGGGACGGCCGACGACGAGCGCGACCGGCTTCCATTCGCGGATCAATGCAGCGACCGCCGCGAAGGGCCCGCCCTGGACCTGGTTCCTGAGCGTCGTCAGGGGATGCGCCTGCCCGAGCGCGGTTTCACCGACGGCGACGCCGATCCGTTTTTCGCCGAAATCGAAAGCAAGCACCGTCCCGCGCGGCGGACTTTCCGAATCAGGCATGCCCGGCTTTTCCGGAAAAGTTTGCGAAGTCGATTCCGAGCCTTTCCATCGCGGACGGCAGCCTTTCTTCAAAAGGCATTTCGAAGAGGATGTGTTGATCCGCCGGAACCGTGAGCCACGCGTTCTGCGAGAGTTCGTGTTCGAGCTGACCGGCGCCCCAGCCGGAGTAGCCGAGCGTGAGCATCATTTCGTGCGGCGTGCCGTCGCGCGCGAAGGCCTGGAGCACGTCACGCGAACTCGTGAGTCCGACGTCGTCGTTTACGATGAGCGTCGCCTGCCAGCGGCCGAGCGGACGGTGGAGAACGAAGCCACGGTCGGTTTGAACCGGACCGCCGAAAAGGACGGGACACGAAGACAGGTCGACGGTCTCCGAGGTTTCGATTCCGGCGTTGATCTTTTCCAGAAGCGAAGCCAGATTCATGTCGGTCGGACGGTTGACGATGACGCCGAGCGCGCCCTGGTCGTTGTGCTCGGCGACGTAGATGAGCGAGCGCGCAAAAAAGAGGTCTTCCATCGCGGGCATCGCGATCAGGAAGTGGTCGGTGAGGTTTATGCTACTCATATTGTTATTTTAACGGGGAAAACATGAATTGTGCCGTAATTCGGCTTTTGCGACACACGTGATTACGTCGACGTGTGACTTTGTCGACACTGGACAAAAGTGTGTCGAATGCGGCAAACTCTCTTCCATGAAAAAATCCGCCTCGACTGAAAATCCGCGTCCGGCGCTCGCGCGTCTGCTCGTTCTGCACGGACCCAATTTGAACCTCTTGGGTGCGCGCGAACCCGAATACTACGGCAGGACGACGCTCGCCGAAATCAATCTGGCGCTCGCGCATCGCGCGAATCTGGCGGGCGCCGCGCTCGAAGCCTTTCAAAGCAATCACGAGGGCGCGCTGATCGAGCGCGTCCATACGGCGCGCGAGCAGGGCGTGGGCTACATCATCATCAACCCCGCGGGTTTCACGCATACGAGCGTGGCGCTGCGCGACGCGCTCGCGGCGACCGAGATTCCCTTCATCGAGGTTCACCTGTCGAATATCCATTCCCGCGAGGCTTTCCGGCGGCGTTCGTATTTTTCCGACCTCGCCGTCGGTGTCATCAGCGGTCTCGGCAGCCAGGGCTACCTTTTGGCGCTCGAGTATTTTCTGAGTCTGGCCGCCGCCGAAGCTCCCGAAGCGCACTGACCTACCACCCGCTTCGTCGGAAGCGTTTCCGCGCCTCCGGGTTTTGACGTACACTCTCGTCCTGACAAAGGTCGAAATCACCATTTCCTAAACCTAGAAACCGTCCGTGGCCTGGCACTCCCTGACCCTCACAACCGACTCCGCACACGCGGAAGCCCTGGCGGACGCCCTGCTCGAAGCGGGCGCGCTCTCGGTACAAATCGACGACGCCGACGCGGGAACCGAAAAGGAGGCGCCGCAATTCGACGAACCCGGCGCGCCCACCGTCCTCGCATGGGAGAATTCGCGCGTGACCGCGCTGTTCGAACCGGGACAGAAGCTTGCGGACGTGGCCGCCGAATGCGCCGCGCGCGCCAGAATCGGTGGAAAGCCCGCCCTCATCGAGGAAGAAGTCTCCGAGCAGGACTGGGTGCGGCTGACGCAATCGCAATTCGACCCGATACGCATCTCCGACCGCCTCTGGGTCGTCCCGTCGTGGCACGAAGCGCCCGACCCCGGCGTGCTCGTTCTGCGGCTCGACCCCGGAATGGCTTTCGGCACCGGGTCGCACCCGACGACGCGCCTGTGCCTCGAATGGCTCGAACGACACGTCGAACCCGGCGATTCGGTCCTCGATTACGGCTGCGGTTCGGGCATTCTGGCGATCGCCGCGGCGAAACTCGGCGGAAATGCGCTGCTCGGCGTCGACATCGACCCGCAGGCCGTCGCAGCCGCGCGATACAACGCCGAACGCAATCGGGTCGACGTGCGCTTTGAAGACACGTCGGTGAAAATCGAGCGCCGTTTCGACATCGTGCTCGCCAATATCCTGACCAATACGCTGAAAGCGCTCGCACCGGAGATTTGCGCGCGCGTCCGTCCCGGCGGGCGCTTGCTTCTGTCGGGCATCCTGGAAACGCAGACCGACGACGTGGTTTCGTCGTACGCCCCGAACGGCGTGTCGCTGACGAGAGCCGCCGCATCCGAGGGCTGGGTCTGCCTCGCCGGAATGAAGGCCGGGGCATGAAGGCGCGCTGTCCGAATTGCTGGACCGTTTTTCGCGTGACGCGGGAACACTTATCGGCGCGCGGCGGCAAGGTTCGTTGCGGGCAATGCCAGGAGATCTTCAACGCGCTCGGCAACCTGCTCGATGAAGGCGCGGCTGGTTTTCCCGTCCTGCTCGACCCGAAAGAGTTGGAAGGTCTCGAAAGCCTGCAGGAATTCCCCCTGCCGGAAGACGGGCGCCCCGACGCATTGAAAACGCCCGAAGCCGGGGCGCCGGAAAAAACGCGGACCGAACCGCTTCCGGAAACCGCGCCGGACGAGCCGCTCGACTTTTCGCCGCTCGAAGGACTCGACGAACTCGCAGCGCTCGATGCGGTGGCTGTTTCCGAAGATTCCGATGTTCTCCACGTTCCCAATCTTCCCGACATTCCAGACATTCCCGATCTCCCCAACGTTCCCGACGAGACCAAGGGTCGCCTGGAACTCCTGGAAGCGCCGGAAATCCTGAAAAGTCCCGAACCCGAAGAAATCCCGGAAATCGCCGTACCCGAAGAGCTTTTGCCGCCTCTCCCGACGCACGTGCCCGAGGCGGAAATTCAGGTCGAAACCGTCGGAGCGCCCGATTTGGCGAGCTTCGCCATGGAACCGGAACCCGAACCGGAGCCAAGGCCTGAAACAGAGACGAACTCGCTTGCGCGCGCGGAGACGGTCGCGCCGGATGCGCCGACCTCGGCGCGACCCATGCGGAAAGCGCGGGACGCCGACCACGCCGCTGAAATCGCCTCGCCGCGTGAAATCGCCGGAGTCCTCGCCGACGTCAAATGGGCTGAATCCTTCCTTTCCGGCTCCTTTGGGCATTCGGACGGAATGGAACGCCGCTTCAAAGTTGCCGCCATCCTTCTCGGCGTCGTGCTGCTTTTTCAGGTCCTTGGCCGTTTTCGCGGCGAGATCGCGCTGGCCGCGCCGCTTTTGAAGCCGCCGCTCGAACTCGTGAGCCGCGCGTTCGGCGCGCGCGTCCCGCTGCCGCGCCATATCGAGATGATCAACCTCGAAGCCTCCGACCTTCAGAGCGACCCCGAACGCGATCTCCTGGTCTTGAACGCGCTCCTGCGCAACCGGGCCAACTACGGGCAAGCCTACCCCGCGCTTGAATTTCTGCTGACCGACGCGCACGACAAAGTCGTCGTCCGGCGCGTTTTCGACCCGAGCGAGTATCTTCCGCTGAAAATTTCGCCGCACCAGGCTTTCGCCGCGAATTCCGACATCAGCATCCGGCTCTGGGTCGAGGCGCGCGACGTGAAAGCTGTTGGCTACAGGCTTTACGTCGCCTACCCCTGATTCCTTTTCCGGTTCACGCGTGGTGCTTGCGCGGCGCGGTAAAAGCTGCTCCCGCCGGACGTGTCTGCACTATAATGCCGCCAGACTCTTCCCCGGACACCGGAAAATGACCACGCTGATCTGCGGTTCGCTCGCTTACGATAACATCATGATCTTTCAGGATCGCTTCCGGAATCACATTCTGCCGGAGCAGATTCACATTCTGAACGTGTGTTTTCTGGTTCCCGAAATGCGGCGCGGATACGGCGGCTGCGCCGGCAACATCGCGTACAACCTGAATCTCATCGGCGGCGAGGCGACGATCATGGCCACGGTCGGCAGCGACGGCGGCGATTACCTGCGCTACCTCGACGCGACGGGTCTCGATCGGACGCACGTCCTCACGCTCGACGACCAACTGACCGCGCAAGCCTTCATCACGACTGATATGGACGACAATCAGATCACGGCCTTCCATCCCGGCGCGATGAACTTTTCGCACCTCAACCGCGTCTCCGACGCCCAAGGCGTTACGCTCGGCATCGTCGCTCCCGACGGGCGCGACGGAATGATCGAACACGCGCGCGAAATGAATTCGCTCGGAATTCCGTTCATCTTCGACCCGGGGCAGGGACTCCCGATGTTTTCCGGCGACGACATCCTGAACTTTCTGGACCTCGCCGACTACGCGTGCTTCAACGATTACGAGCTCAGGCTCGCTTGCGACCGGACGGGGATGACGACCGAAGCTTTGAGCGACCGGCTCGAAGCCCTGTTCATCACGCTCGGCGGCGAGGGATCGGTCGTTTATTCCAGCGGTGTCATCTGTGATATTCCCTGCGCGACGCCCGACGCCGTCGTCGACCCGACCGGCTGCGGCGACGCCTACCGCGCCGGTCTCCTTTACGGAATCTCCAGCGGCTGGGACGCCGAGAAAAGCGCAAGGCTCGCGTCGGTCATGGGCGCGATCAAGATCGCGCATCGCGGCGGGCAGAGCCATCGCGTGAGCCGTGACGAAATCGCGCGGCGCTACGCCGCGACCTTCGGCGAAGCGCCGTGGGGTACTGAAGACTGAAGACAGAGGACAGAAGACTGAGCGCTCACTGCGTTCGCTTCGTGATCTGTGTTCAGTCGTCAGATGTCGCATCAGAGGACTGAAGACAGAGGACAGAAGACTGAGCGCAAGCTGCGCTTGCTTTGTGACCAGTTGTCAGTCCTCTGTTGTCGCAGGACTTCCTCCAACCGACTACAGATTACTGAATACCATTCTGTCTTCTGTCTTCTGTCTTCTGTCCTCTGTCCTCTGTCTCCTGTCTCCTGTCTCCTGACTAAAGCGCCCGCGTTTCTTCTTTGGTTCCCTTGACCTGAAATATCGCGCGGTCTTCGAGGCGAACCGCCGTCAGTTCGCCGCCCCACAGGCAGCCCGTATCGATCGCGAGGAGCTTCGGGGTGATCTTCAGGCCGAGCGCCGACCAATGCCCGACGATGAGCGTCGCGTCGGCGTCGCTCCGCCCCGGTAGCTCGAACCACGGGAAAAATCCCTCGGGCGCCTGCGAAAGCTCGCCTTTCGCGCTGAAGTCCATCACGCCTTCGGGCGAACAATAACGCATGCGCGCCATGACGTTGACGATCGTGCGCAGACGAGGCCAGCCTTCGAGCGAGTCGCTCCAGACATTGGGCAGATTGCCCCAGATGTGCCCTTCCATGAACTCGCGCCAGCGAGGGCACGTCAGCGCCGCTTCGACCTCGGCGGCGAGTTCGCGCGCGCGCGCGGTCGTCCATTGCGGCAGAAGCCCCGCATGGACGAGGCAGTAATCGCCTTCCAGATAGCACAGGGGGCGATGGCGAAGCCAGGTCAGCAATTCGCCGCGATCAGGAGCGACGAGTATTTCGTCGAAGGTGTCGTCGCGCGAGCGTTTGCCGAAACCCTCGGCGACCATCAGCAGAAAAAAATCGTGGTTGCCGAGGACCGTGACCGCCGCTTCGCCCAGAGAACGGACGAAGCGCAGGGTTTCCAGCGAGCGCGGACCCCGGTTGACGAGGTCGCCCGTCAAGAAGAGCCTGTCCTTCGCCGGGTCGAACGCGCAGCGCTCGAGTAGGCGCATGAAGGCGTCGAAACAGCCATGAATGTCTCCGATCGCGTACGTGGCCATCGTTCTCGCGCGGCAGATTCAGCCGCGACCGCCCCCCGTTTCTTCGGTTTCCTGATTTTTCTTCAGGAAGGCCCAATCGACGATCGCACCGTCTGGCACGTAGCCGGAAACGATGTCTTCGAGCATACGGCGTATGGCGGTTGCGTCGTTTGCCGCAGCGGCGCGTTCGAGCATCTCGAGTTTTTTCTCCAGGACGGGCCAAGGCAGGAATTCCTCGCGCGCCTTCATGATCATCGGATGCGCCGTCGCTTCGGGATTGTCGCCGATCAGCAACTCTTCGTAAAGCTTTTCGCCGGGGCGAAGCCCGGTGATTTCGATCGCGATGTCGCCGTCGGGATTGTCCGCGTCGCGCACCGTCAGTCCCGAAAGTCCGATCATATGGCGCGCGAGGTCGAAGATCTTCACGGGTTTTCCCATGTCGAGCACAAAGACATCGCCGCCTTTGGCCATCGCGCCCGCCTGAATGACCAACTGCGCCGCTTCGGGAATCGTCATGAAAAATCGCGTGATTTCCGTGTGCGTCAGCGTAATCGGCCCGCCTTCGCGGATTTGCCGGCGGAAATGCGGGACAACGGAACCCGACGAGCCGAGTACGTTGCCGAAGCGCACCATCGACAAGCGGGTTTGAGGCATCCGCGCCGCGAGCGCCTGCAGGATCATCTCGGCGAGGCGCTTGCTCGCGCCCATGACGTTGGTCGGACGTACCGCCTTGTCGGTGCTGATCAGCACGAAGTCGGGAACTTTCTGTTCGCACGCGGCGCGCGCCGCGGTCAGCGTGCCGAAGACGTTGTTCCAGATGCCTTCGGACGGGTTGTGTTCGACGAGCGGGACGTGTTTGTACGCGGCCGCGTGGTAGACGATGTCGGGCTTCCAGGTCGAAAATATTTCGCGCATGCGCGTAGCGTCGCCGACCGACGCCAGAAGCGGAACGATCTCTTTCATCTCGCCGCCGGATACGGATTCGCGTTTCTTTTCGAGTTCCCGATGGATTTCGTAGAGCGCGAATTCGCTCTGGTCGACGAGAAGCAGACGCGCGGGCGAGAGCGCGAGGATCTGCCGGCATAATTCGCTTCCGATCGACCCTCCCGCGCCGGTGACGACGATGACCTTCCCGGTCGAATTTTTTTCCAGCAGCCCTTGGTTCGGCGTAACCGGCTCGCGGCCGAGCAGGTCGTCAGTATCGAGTTCCCGAATGTCCGAGACGCTGATTTTTCCCTGCGCGAGTTCCGTCACGCTCGGAAGCGTGCGGACCGAGACCTTGACGTTCCGTATCCTCGAAAGGATTTCGCGCCTCCGGTGGCGGCTTTCCGAAGGCATCGCGAGGAGAATGTCGCTGATTTGCAATGCGGACACCAGCGCGTCGAGTTTGGCCGGGTCATAGATCGGCAGGCCGTTCAGCGTGTGCGCGTGGAGGCGTTCGTCGTCGTCGAGGAAGCCGACGACGCGCATTTCGTGGACGTTCGCCATCGCCAGCGCGAGCTGGCGTCCCGCCGCGCCGGCGCCGTAGATCAGCGCCTTGGGGAGGGCCGCGCCCGCGACGCGGCTCCGATAAGAACCTCCGAGCCAGAATCGCGCGAACGCGCGCGACGCGCCGACGAACAGGAGGAGCAGAATCGGCTGGATCAAGCCGATCGTACGCGGTACTTCGGGAATCCCGAAGACGGTCATCACAAAAGCGTAGGCGAGGCCGTACACGAGCGTCGCCTTCGTCACGCTCATCAGCGCGGGCCAGCCCGAATAACGGAAGATCGCGCGGTAGAGCCCGGAGGCGGCAAAAACGGGGAGCGCGAACGCGACCGAAACGAGCGCGGCGCGCAGCGCGCCGCCCGAGAGGAAAACGAACTCGCCGACGCGCAAATAGAACGCGAGCCAGACGCAGAAGACGCACAGACCCGTATCGACGGCGAGGACGACGAGGCGTTTGACGAAGCGCGGCAGCGCGAGGACGAGGTCGATGAGAGAATTCAGGAACATGGCCGCCCGCTAATGCCTTACGTCGTCCTGGCGGAGGACTTTCAGGAAAGTCAGCCAGAGGATCAGCAAATCGAAGCGGAACGAGCGGCGGCGCGTGTATTCGGCGTCGAGTTCGACCTTTTGCGGGATCGGCAGTTCATCGCGTCCGTTGATCTGCGCGTACCCCGTCAGGCCGGGGAGCAATCGGTCGATGCCGCGCTCGGTGCGAAGCGCGATGAGGTCGTCCTGGTTGAAGAGCGCGGGACGCGGGCCGACGAAACTCATGTCGCCCTTCAGGATGCTCCAGAGCTGCGGAAGCTCGTCGAGGCTCGTCCTCCTGAGGAAAGAACCAATGCGCGTCAAGCGCGCCTCGGCGTCGGTCAGAAGGTGCGTCGCGACGGCCGGTGTGCCGACGCGCATGCTGCGGAACTTCGGCATCCGAAAAATCCGGTTGTCTTTTCCGACCCGGTCGGACCAGTAAAGGACGGGGCCTTCGGAAGTCAGGCGGATCAAAAGCGCGATGAAAAGGAGCGGAACGGCAAGAATCAGGCTCGCCGTGAACGCGAGGAGAATGTCGAACACTCGTTTCATCGCAGCGCAGCGCGCGCCCCCTCCGACAGCATCTCGCGCACGCCGTCTTCAAGCGTGGTTTGCGCGGACCAGCCAAGTTCTCTTTTGATGCGTTCGGGCGAATAGCACGCCGAGTCGAGAAAGCGCGAAACGAGTGTGGACGGCTTGGGCAAGCTTCTCCCCGATACGGCGGCGAGCGCGTCACCGAGGCGCCCGCACGCGCGGAAGAGTCCCGCCGGGATACGCCAGCGCGCCGGAGGCATCCGCAGTGCGTTCCGCAGCGCGTCGTAAATTTCGCGCCCGGAATACGGTCGCGGGTCCGCGACGATATAGGTCCTGCCGTTCGCGCGCGCGTCTTCGGAAACGAAGCGCATCGCCGAGACGACATCGGAGACGTGGACGAGCGAACGCCGGTTCTTCGTTTCGGGCAGGGGTGGGAGCCATCCCGCGCGGATTCCCCGTACCATGTGCGCCATGTTTCCCGGCGCGCCCTTTCCGTAGACCAGGGTCAGGCGCAGGTTGACGACGTGCATCGCGTATTTCGCGCCGGCCTCCAGGACGGCGTCTTCGGCCGCGCGCTTGGCTTTGCCGTAGGGCGAAGCGGGTTCGCCGGGGTGGTCCTCATCGACGCAGGCGTCCCCGGGACGCGCCATCGCGGCGACGCTGGAAAGAAAGACGAAGCGCGCAACGCCCGCCCTTCCGGCGGCGTCAACGAGCTTGCGCGTCCCCTCGTAGTTGACCTTCCACTGGAGGTCGGCGTCTGCGGACAGAAGAACGTGCACGTAAGCGGCGCAGTGAAAAACCGTCTCGACGCCGTCGCACGCCGCTTCGAGCGAATCCAGGTCAAGCAAGTCGCCGACGACCTCTCCGGAATCCACGACACTCCCAGCTCGGCGCCTCACCAAACGCCGGTCGCCGGCGCGCGCCAAGCGGCGGCCGATGAAGCCGGTTGAGCCTGTGATCAAAGTCGTCATCGCTTGAGCAACTCGAGCAGTTTTAGGGGATAGCGCAGGGACAGCTTCCATACGCCGGTTTCCAGCCCGTTTTCGCGGCACGCGCGCAGAATCTCGCGGTTCGATAAAAGCCTCGCGCCAAGCCCGACGTTGCTGATTCCGCCCAACTGCATTTTGACGAGTATTTCGGGAAAATAGCAATAGCGAATGCTTTCTTTCGAAAACGCGCGCGCAATGAATTCGAAGTCGCCCGCGATTCGATAGTCGATCTTGAAGCGCCCGACGCGCTCGTAAATCTCGCGTTTCATAAAAAAAGCCGCGTGCGCGGGCATCCAGCCGTAAGCCAGACGTTTCGGGCTGAAACGCCCCGAATTGAAGCGGCGAACGACGCGATCGGGGTCGTCGGGAGAAAAATAAGCCAGATCGCCGACGAGCGCGTCCACGCCGAGGCTTTCGAGCTTGTCCGCGACGCGTCCGAGGACTTGCGGCGTCGCGTAAAAATCGTCGGCGTTCAAAAAACAGACGACGTCTCCGGTCGCCAGGTCCAAGCCCTTGTTCATCGCGTCGTAGATTCCCTTGTCGGGTTCGGACACGAAGCGCGCGAGATTTTTTCCGCGGCTCTCGATGACGCCGAGCGTTCCGTCGCTCGAAGCGCCGTCGATGACGAGATGCTCTATTGCCGGGTGATCCTGCGCGGCGACCGAGTCGAGCGTCCGCCCGATCGTGCGAACGGCGTTGAACGAGACGGTGACGACGGTGATTTTCAGCATGTTTACGAGTTCATTCGACGCGCGAGGCCGCGCAGAACGTAGCCGATATTCCCCTGAGCAATCATCAGGACGAGACGGCGCGCTTGATGATAACGCCGACACGCGGCGGAAACCTCGCGTCCGGCGAGCACCCGGCGGTATTCTTCGTCGAATTCGGCTTGGTGGCGATGCGTTTTCGTCGCGTCGTGGAGTCGCAAGCCCCCCCATGTGCGGTCGACGTGCGCGCCTTTCCCCTGGCTCAGCACGCGGAGAAACCAGTCGTAATCGAAGCCGTAATCGAGTTCTTCGTCGAGAAATCCCAATTCGGCGTGGAGACTTCGCCGCCAGAACGCCGCTTGATTCGTCAGCACCATCCCCTCGGCGCGCAGCGCGTCGCAGGTCGGCGTCACGTATTTCATGTCACGGATCAGGCGGTCGTCGGCGTCGATGAGATTCATGTTGCCGATGATCAGCGCGGCGTCCGTGTGCTTCCTCGCCGCTCGCGCGAGGCTTTCGAACGCGCCGGGGTAAAAAACGTCGTCGGAGTTCTGCCACGCGACCCAATCCCCGGTCGCGCGCTGTAAACCCTTGTTGATCGCGTGCGCCTGTCCGCGGTCGGGCTCGCTGACCCAGTACGCGAGATGCGCGGCGTACTTTCGGAGGATTTCGACGCTGCCGTCGGCCGAGCCTCCGTCGATGACGATGTATTCGAGATTCGGGTAATTCTGGGAGAGGACGGAATCGATCGTCCGCTCCAGGAAGGCGCCCTGATTGAAACTCGGCGTGACGACGCTGATCCGTGGACAGTCGGTACGCGCTTTAGGCACGGTGCGCATCCCGTTTGCGCCAGAACTCGTCAAGCATCTGCGCGATGGCCGACCAGACTTCCTCGACGCTGATCAGCGCGACGCAGCGCACCGCGCCCGACGCGTCGCGGGGGAAGCGGCACTGCCAGCCGCACCCGGTGCATTCCATTTCCCTGAACACCATCTCCGGCGCCTTGCGTTCCACGTTCGGTTCGGGCGCGTAAGGAACGAAGCGACCGAAATGACCGCCGCCGGCGATGCAGACCGACGGAACCCGAAGCAGCGCCGCCGCGTGGATCGCCGCGGATTCGTTCCCGACGAGAAAACACGCGCCGCCGACGATTTCCATCATTTGCATCACGCCTGTCTGCCCCGCGAGGTTTTCTCCAAGGGCGCCCGACGCGTCGAGAATCTCCTGGCAGAGCGTCCATTCCGACGCCGAACCGAGAAGCTTGACGCGCAGGCCGGGGAAATCCAGCGCGATTTTTTTGATCACGAGCGAAAAACCGTTTGCGGACCAGACGCGCTCATTTTTCCCCGCACCGGGGGCGAGTACCCAGTATGGAGGCGCCGCCTTCGCCTTTTTCGGAAGGTGAAAAACGAATTTTTCCGTCGGCGCGCGCGCGTCCTTCAATGCCCACGCGAGAAAGGCCTCGTGGCAAGCCGTTTCGTGGAGGGCGCCGTCACCCACCGGAAGAAGCGCGCCGTAAAAGCGATCTCCGAGGCGGCGTTCGAGGAAAGTCTGGTTTTTGGCGCCTCCAGTAAAACCGTAGGCGTACGCGCCGCACGCGCGGACGATTGGGTCGCCGACGATCGAATCCCGCGAGACGACCGGATGGTAGGTCAGCGCGGCGCCGAGAAGGCGCAGCGCGCGCAGCGTACGAAAACGGTACGCCGGGTCGAACTGAAAGCGTTTTCGCTCGATCGGAAAGATTTCCACGGGCAGTTCTTTGCGCGCGAGTTCGCTCACCGCGGCGTTGCACACGAGAACGAGCTTTTCGTGGCGGCGGCGCAATTCGGCGCAAAGCCTTTTCGCGTAGGGAAGCCAGAGGATGAAATCGCCGATCGCGTCGGTTCGGACGACGACGGCGCTCTTCCCCCGCGCGGGACGCTCGATCAAGGCTAGGGAATCGAAGAGTCCGCAAACGAGGCAGAAAAGCAGCTTGAACGCCTGTTTGAGCCGGTTTCTCAGTCGAGGGATCATGGCGACGTCGGCGCGCCTTCGGATTCGGCGCGCCCGATCACTTTCAGCCGGTCGGCTTGCGTCAGCGACCCCAGTTTTTTGCGGATCAGCATCAGGAAGGCCGGCGCAAGGCATCCCATCGCGCAATGCGACAGCCGCCGAAAACGCGGTTTCCGGTCGCTCAGAACGTGAAGACCCCGGAGCGAATAAAAATGCAAACCCAGGCGCTCGGCGAGTTTTTCGAGCGTCTCCCTCTTGTAAAAGGAAATGTGCTGGCCCGAATCGAAAGCGTAATACCACCAATCGGCGCTCGGAGGTTTTTCGCCTCGATACAATTCGGTGGTGAATACCAGCGTACGGCATCCGTGCTCGCGGAAATTCTCCGAAATGAAAGCGAGCGGGTCGTGAAGGTGCTCGAGGACTTCAAACGCCGACAAAGCCGAAAAAGGCGCGCTTTTCGCGCTCGCCTCGAAGCCGCGCGCGAAAAGGTTCTCGCAATACCTGTCGTCCCAGTAATAATCGAACCCGCAGTCGCGCATCAAGCGCGTCAGCATTCCGTAGCCGCCCGCCACGTCGAGATACGCGCCCTTGGGGTCGAAATTCAGGGCAAGAAGTACCGCGAGCCTGGAAGCGAGCGCCAGATTGCGCAGGACGATTCCGGTGTCGGAAATATCGATCGCGCTTCGATACGCCTCGTCGAGCCAGAAAGGCGTCTCGGTCCGCAATAAACCGCACACGGGGCAATGGCGGTAGGCGACCGTGTATTTTTTCAGCAGGCGCGCGGAGAAACTCGCGTGCGTCTCGCTGGAGCAGATCGGGCATTTCGGCATTCGAAGCGCTTATCCTCGAGCGATCAGGCCGCGCAGCTTGCGCAGAGTGCGGCGCACCGCTGAGCTTGGAGAAATGTGACGCATTTCAAAAAGCTCGGCGTCGGCGTCGGTCAGGACAAAAGCGGGGTGTTCAAGCGGAAAGCGCATCGCCTCGACCGCCATGCCGGAGATGATTCCTCCGATTTTCGTGTGCGTCGCGTCTTTCCCGAACCCGATGTTCGAAACGAGATTCACGTTCGGCGCGACGCACAGCAGGCTCTGGCTCCACAAGCTCAAATTCCACTGGTAATCCCAGGTATCGATTTCGCCGCGATGGACACGGTCGAATACATTTTTCCAGTGCCGGTAGTCGGACGCGCTGGGAAAAACGTGCGCGAGACGGTCGTTCTGGCGCAGCAAGGGCCACGCGACCGCGTTTTTGTCGTAGAAGCGCCACGCCCTGCGCCACGTGGCCCACCCCCAGACATGGACGCAGCGCGAGAAATGATAGCTCGCGTCCCCGCGCGCGCGGTCAAACTGGAAATTGCAGCCGCCGATCATTCCGACGCGCGCGTCGTCGCGGTAGCGTTCGAGCATTTCGTCGCAAAAACGGAAAAAACCCGGATGCGGCAGACAGTCGTCTTCGAGGATGATCGCCTCGGGCGCGTGTTCGAAGACCCAGTCGATCCCGCTCGAGACGCGCTCCTTGCAGCCCAGGTTGCTCTCGGAATAATTCGTCGAAACCTCGCATTCCCAGTCGAGTTTTTCGACGACGGCTCTGGCCTCGGCGCAGCGTTCGGCCTCGCCGGGACGGTCGCTGCGCGGGCCGTCGGCGACGACGAGCAGCCGGGACGGCTTCGCGCGCGCGATTTCGGCAAAAACGCGCGCCGTCGTTTCAGGACGGTTGAAGATGAAAAAAGCAACCGGAGTCTTAAGCCGCCACATTCAATGTTTTTCGAAAATACGCAATGGTTTCTTTCAGACCGTCTTCGAGCGCCACTTTGGGCGTCCATCGCAGTTCGGATTTTGCCAGCGCGATGTCGGGTTTGCGCTGCCGGGGGTCGTCCTGCGGGAGCGGGAGAAAAACGAGCTTCGACTTGCCGCCGACGAGGCGCAGGACCGTCTCGGCGAGTTCGATCATCGTGAATTCGACCGGGTTCCCAAGATTGACCGGGCCGACGAACTCGGCGGGACTTTCCATCATCCGCAGCATGCCGTCGATCAAGTCGTCCACGTAGCAGAAGCTCCGCGTCTGGCGCCCGTCGCCGTAGATCGTGAGCGCCTCGTTCCTGAGCGCCTGGACGATGAAATTGCTGACGACGCGGCCGTCGTTCGGGTGCATGCGCGGGCCGTAGGTATTGAAGATGCGCACGACCTTGATCTCCATGCGGTGCTGGCGGTGGTAGTCGAAGAACAGCGTCTCCGCGCAGCGTTTTCCCTCGTCGTAACAGCTTCTTATCCCGATGGGGTTGACGCGGCCAAGATAGGTTTCGGGCTGAGGGTGGACGTCGGGGTCGCCATAGACTTCGCTCGTCGAAGCCTGGAGGATGCGCGCGCGCGTCCTCTTGGCGAGGCCGAGCATATTGATCGCCCCGTGGACGCTCGTCTTCGTCGTCTGCACCGGGTCGAACTGGTAATGCACGGGGCTCGCGGGGCACGCCAGGTTGAAAATGCGGTCGACCTCGACGTAGAGCGGGAAGGTCACGTCGTGGCGCAGGAGTTCGAAGCGCGTCTCCTCGATCAGGGCATGAACGTTGCGTTTGCTCCCTGTGAAAAAGTTGTCGACGCAGAGGACATCCGCGCCTTCCGAAACGAGCCGCTCGCAGAGATGCGAACCCAAAAAGCCCGCGCCCCCCGTCACCAGAACCTTATCCATGCACGATTGCTCCTCCGAATATCCAATTCATCATCCGGCGCCGCGCTTTCACGCGGAACGCCTGTAGCAGGCTACTCATTGCGCTCGAGCGCCTTATAGCCGTGGTTTTTGACGAGTTCGTCGCGCCGCGCCGACTTCAGGTCTTCCCGAACCATCTCGGCGACGAGTTCGGAAAACGAAATCCGGGGCGTCCAGCCGAGCTTTTCCCGCGCCTTGCCCGCGTCGCCGAGCAAGGTCTCGACCTCGGTCGGGCGGAAGTAGCGGGGGTCGACGGCGACGACGCACTTCCCCGAAGCGAGGCGGCCTTTTTCATCGACGCCTTGGCCGTGCCAGAAAATCTCCATTTCGAGTTCTTTGGCGGCGGCGTCGACGAAGTCGCGCACGCTGTACTGGACGCCGGTCGCGATGACGAAATCTTCGGGTTTTTCCTGTTGCAGCATCAGCCACTGCATTCTTACATAATCTTTTGCGTGCCCCCAGTCGCGCCGCGCGTCGAGGTTGCCGAGATACAGGCGATCCTGAAGGCCGAGCTTGATGCGCGCGAGCGCGCGCGTGATTTTTCGCGTGACGAAGGTCTCGCCGCGAGACGGACTCTCATGGTTGAACAGGATGCCGTTGCACGCGTAGAGGCCGTAGGCCTCGCGGTAATTGACCGTGATCCAGTACGCGTACAGTTTCGCCACGGCGTAGGGGCTGCGCGGATAAAAAGGCGTCGTTTCGCTTTGCGGCGTTTCGCGGACGAGTCCGTAAAGCTCGGAAGTGCTCGCCTGATAAAAGCGCGTCTTTTTTTCAAGGCCGAGGATGCGGATGGCTTCGAGGATTCGGAGCGCGCCGAGCGCGTCCGAATTGGCTGTGTATTCGGGCTCCTCAAAACTGACGGCGACGTGGCTCTGCGCCGCGAGGTTGTAGATTTCATCGGGCTGCGTCTGCTGGATGATGCGGATCAGGCTCGAACTGTCGGTCAGGTCTCCGTGGTGCAGGAAGAAACGAACGTCTTTTTCGTGGCGGTCGTGGTAGAGATGGTCGATGCGGTCGGTGTTGAACAGCGAAGTCCGGCGCTTGACGCCGTGGACGACATAGCTCTGGTCGAGGAGGAATTCGGCGAGGTAAGCGCCGTCCTGGCCCGTGACTCCGGTGATGAGAGCGCTTTTTTTGGTTTCGGACATGTTTTTTCCTTCAGGCACGCTTGCCCGGATTCTTGACGAAGTCTTCGTAAGCCAGCTTCAAACCCTCGATCAGCGGAACGACCGGACGCCAGCCGAGGCGGGTGAGGCGGGCGCTATCCATCAGTTTGCGCGGCGTGCCGTCGGGTTGCGACGGGTCGAAGCGGATTTCTCCCCGGTAATCGACCGTTTCCCGAACGACGAGAGCAAGTTCGGCGATCGAAACCTCTTCGCCGCAACCGATGTTGATGTGGCTGAGCCTTGGACTCGTCTGGCTGTCGTAGAAGGACTTGTCGAGGTTCATGAGGTAGACGCAGGCGCGCGCCATGTCGTCGACGTAAAGAAATTCGCGCTTCGGCTTCCCCGTTCCCCAGATCGTCACTTCGGGCGCGCCGGCGGTCTTGGCCTCGTGGAAGCGCCGGAGCAGCGCGGGGATGACGTGTGAATCGAGCGGATGGTAGTTGTCGCCGGGGCCGTACAGATTGGTCGGCATCACGCTCCGGTAGTCGACGCCGTACTGGCGATTATAGCTTTCGCACAGCTTGATCCCGGCGATCTTGGCGATCGCGTACGCTTCGTTCGTCGGTTCGAGCGTCCCGGTCAGCAGCGCGTCTTCGCGCATCGGCTGAGGGGCGAGCCGGGGGTAGATGCAGCTCGAACCGAGAAAAAGCAGCTTTTTCACACCGACGCGGAAAGCCGAATCGACGACGTTGGACTGAATGACAAGGTTCCGGTAAATGAAGTCGGCGGGATAAGTGTCGTTCGCGTGAATTCCGCCGACCTTTGCCGCGGCCAGATAGACCTGGTCGGGACGCTCGATTTCGAAAAACGCGCGGACGGCGGCTTGGTCGGTGAGGTCGAGTTCGGCGTGCGTGCGCGCAAGAAGACCGCTTTCCGGATGCCCGATTCTCGACAATTCCCGGACGATCGCCGAACCGGCCATTCCCCGGTGTCCCGCGACGTAGATTTTTTGCGTGGGTCTCATCTCGACTCCGATCGTGAACGCCCATCGTCCGGGCCAGCCGAGCCGGGATCAGGGCTTGGCGTCCGCCTTCCATACACGTCTTCGATTCGGACGATATCGTCTTCGCCGAGGTAGTCGCCCGACTGGATCTCGATGATTTCGAGTTCGTCGTCGGTCGGATTTTTCAGGCGATGGACGACGCCCACGGGGATGTAGGTCGATTGATTTTCGTCGAGCAGCAGGGTTTCTTCGCCCCGGACGACTTCCGCCCGACCTTTGACGACGACCCAGTGTTCGGCGCGGTGAAAATGCTTTTGAAGGCTCAGCGCGGCGCCGGGTTTAACGCCGATCCGTTTGACCTGAAACCCCTTCCCCGCGTCGATCGCGTCGTACCATCCCCAGGGACGCGCGACCTTGCGGTGCGTGAGCGCCTGCGCGCAACGATCCTTTTCCAGAAGCATCACGACATCCTTGACCCGCTCGACCGCGTCCTGGTGGACCACGAGAACGGCATCGGGCGTATCGACGAGCAAAAGGTCGCTCGTGCCGAGCGCGACGACGGGGCGGCACGGCGCGTGGATGAAAGTATTCCGGGAAAGATGCGCCCAGCCCTGGCCTTGCACGCGGTTCCCGTCCTCGTCGGCCTCGGCGAGCGCCGCGACGGCGTTCCAACTGCCGACATCGCTCCACTGCCCCTCGAAGGGCAGGACCACGACCTTGTCGTACGCTTCCATCACGGCGTAGTCGATGCTTTGCGAACGGCACGAAGCGAAGAGCGTCGCGTCGGGGCGGACGAAAAGGTGGCCGCTCGGCGACGCATCGCGCTCCGCGTTCTTCATCGCCGAGCGGCAAACGCCGAGAATGTCCGGCGCGTGTTTTTCGAGCGCGGCGAGCATCGTCCCGGCGCTTGAGAGGAAGATACCCGAATTCCACAGCGCGTCGCCCGAAAGGACGAGTTGCCGCGCCGATTCGGCGTCGGGCTTTTCGATGAAGCGCGCCGCCTCGAAGGTGTGCGCGTCGAGACGGCGCCCCTGCCGGATATACCCGTACGCGGTGCTCGGAAAGATCGGGCGGACGCCGAAGGTGACGATGGCGCCCGAAGAAGCCGCAGCGAGACCCTGATGAACGACGCGCGAAAATGCGTCGGCGTCGGGGATGTGGTGGTCGGCGGGGCAGAACAAAAGCATCTCGTCTCCCGACCGGAACGCGTAGAGCGCGGCGAGCGCGATCGCGGCGGCCGTATTCCGTGGGACGGGTTCGAGGATGATTTCGCCGCCCAGCTTCATCGACTGCAGGATGTCGGTGACCATGAAACGGTGTTCCTGTGCCGCGACGAAGAGCGGCGGCGCGCCGTGGGAAACCGACGCCGCGCGTTCGAGCGTCAGTTCCAGAAGGCTTTTCCGGCCGAGCAAGGGAACGAATTGCTTGGGGAAGCTTTTGCGCGACAAGGGCCAGAGGCGCGTCCCCGAACCGCCGCACAGGATGACGGAGGTGAGCGGGGGGGCGTTTTTGTTCGGCATCGTCAAAGGAATGCAGGATTTATGCCACTGCCAAGGACACGAAGTCGATAAGACCTTCGAGCGCGCAAGAAACCGATTGCGCGCGGACCGCTTCCCTGGAGCCTTCGAAATGGCGCGTGCGCGTTTCGCAGCGGTCATGCCCCGCCCAGGCGAAACAGACGGTGCCGACCGGTTTGGCGGGCGTTCCGCCGTCGGGGCCGGCGACGCCCGTGATCGACAGCGCCCAGTCGACCGGAGCGTGGCGCAGCGCGCCGAGCGCCATCGCTACGGCGGTCGCTTCGCTGACCGCGCCGTGGCGGTCGAGCGTTTCGGACGGAACGCCGAGCATTTCGCGCTTCGCGTCGTTCGAATAGCAGACGAAGCCCCGGTCGAAGCACGACGAACTTCCGGGAATCGCGGTCAGCGCCTGCGCGACCCATCCGCCGGTACAGGACTCGGCGGTCGCAAGGCGCTGCGCGTTGTCGGAGAGCAAATGCACGACGCGATACGCTGTCGCTTCGAGCGCGCAAGCGTCGGGAGTGTCGGGAACGTCGGAAGTGTCAGCGGACTTCATTGGAAAAAACGAAAAACGTAAAGAACGAGAAGCGTGTAAAGCGCCGCGACGAGGTCGTCGGTCATGACGCCGAAGCCGTTTTGGACCTTCTCGTCGAAAAAGCGCGCGGGTTGCGGCTTGAAGATATCGAAAAGCCGGAAAAGCACGAAAGCCGCGCCGCGCCAGAGCCAGGTGGGCGGACAGAAGACGAGGACGAGCCAGAAAGGGACGATTTCGTCCCATACGATGCAACCGGGGTCGCCTTTTCCGTAATCGCGCGCCGTTTTCTGGACGATGGGAATCCCGGCGACAAAGCACGCGAACAAAAAAGCGAAAAGCGTCGTGTCGTCCATCGAAGCGCGCAACAGGGGATAGCTCAAAAGAGCCAAGGCACTGCCGACACTTCCGGGCATGAAAGGCGAGAGACCGGCCCCGAAACCGCAGGCGACGAGGTGCGCCGGGTGCGAGAACAGAAAGCGCAGCGGCGGCGGATTACTGAATATTTTCAGCAAAGTGATCGAAACCCTTGTAAAAAACCGGCAGCGCTTCACCGCGCGCGTCGCGCAGGCTCACGCCCCCCGCCCCCGCGACGAAGCGACCGATGCGCGAAAGAGGCAGTTTGATGCGCGCGCCGAGCGCGTCGATGTCGTCGCGCCGTTCGGGCGCGGCGGAAAAAAGCAGTTCGTAGTCGTCTCCGCCCGAAAGCCGGCCCCTCTGAAATCTTTCCGTCAGCGACGGCGCGGCGGCAAAGCCCTGAGGAAAACCTTCGGGAAGCCGCGTAAGGTCGATCTCGACATCGAGCCTCGATGCTTCGGCCAGGTGCCCGGCGTCGGCGAGCAGACCGTCGGAAACGTCGATCGCGGCGTGCGCCAGAGCGTTTTCGCGCAGCGCGACGCCAAGCTCGACGCGCGGATACGGTTTTTCGAGCCGGTCGAGACAGGCGTCGAGAATTTCCGCCGGAAGCCGTATTTCTCCGCGCCGGTGCGCGAGTCCAAGCGCCGCGCGGCCCAAAAAGCCCGAAACCCACAGCTCGTCTCCGGCGCGCGCCGCGTCACGGCGCAGCGCCGTCGCCGCCGGGACCTCGCCGAGCGCCGTGACGCACAAGCTCAGCGGGCCGCGCGTCGTATCGCCGCCCGAAACGTCGACGCCGTAGCGGCGCGCACAGGCGAATACGCCACTGGAAAAAGCGGCGAGCCAATCTTCGTCGGGGTCGGGAAGGACGCACGCGAGAAGCGCCCATCGCGGCGTCGCGCCCATCGCGGCGAGGTCGGAAAGATTGACCGCCAGCGTCTTCCAGCCGAGTCTTTCGGGGTCGGTTTCCGGAAGGAAATGGATTCCCGAAACGAGCGCGTCGGTCGTGACGGCGATTTCCGCTCCGGGGGACGGCGCGAGAAGCGCGGCGTCGTCGCCGGGACCGAGCACGGTGCGCGGCGTCGGTCGGACGAAATGCCGTGCGATCAGGTCGAATTCGGAAGGCATGACGACCGGAAGAATCCTAGGGTTTTCGAGAAGACGCGCGCTTGGCATCGACCTCGGCGGTACGCAGCGTCGCCGCGAGTTTGTCGAGAACGCCATTTACGTATTTATGCCCGTCCGCGCCGCCGAAACCCTTGGCAAGCTCGATCGCCTCGTTGATGACGACGCGGTAAGGCGTTTGCGGGCAGTGGGCGAGTTCGTAAGCGCCGATCAGGAGGACCCCCGCCTCGACCGGCGAAAGCTCGGCGCAAGGGCGGTCGAGAAACACCTGAAACGCCTCCTGGAGCGCGACGCGCTGTACGAGGACGCCGTGCAGGAGCTCGGCGAAAAACTTTCGGTCGGCCTTGTCGAAATCCGGCGCTTCGCTGAGCTGCGCTTCGATGAACGCCTCGTCGCAGCCGCTCAACTGCCACTGATAAAGACCCTGGAGAACGAATTCACGCGCGCGGCGGCGCGGCGAGTTGGCCGACTTCGCCGCCCTCGAAGGACGGTCTTGCGCGGCGCCGTTCATGCGTCCCTCGCGTTCAGCGAGCGGAAGAGCCTCGCCATCTCGACCGCCGTACGGGCGCAGTCGGCGCCTTTTTCGCGCATCCGCGCTTGTGCCTGCGCTTCGTCCTCGCACGTCAGAATGCCGTTTGCGATCGGCACGCCGGTATCGAGCTGGACTTCCATGACGCCACGGCACGATTCGTTCGAAACGATCTCGAAATGGTAGGTTTCGCCGCGAATCACGGCGCCCAGGGCGACGAGCGCGTCGAAACGCTTGCTGTTCGCAAGAAACTGAAGCACGAGAGGGATTTCGAGCGCACCGGGCGCCGTGAAGATTTCGACGTGCTCGTCGCGTACGCCGAGACACCTCAACTCGTCGACGCACGCGGCGAGCAGCCCTTCGCAAAGCTTCGGATTGAAGCGGCTCGAAACGACGCCGATAAAAAGCCCTTCCCCGGCGTGAGAAATTTCGGATTCACGGATCGTCTCGTAATGAGGCATGGAACTCCTGTCAATTCAAGTGAAAACGCTCTCTTTTCCTCATCGCCTACTACACGACGCCGCCGAGTTCGTCAGGATTCGCGATCTGCCGCGTGACTTCCAGACCGAAGCCCGTCATGCTCGGCAAGTGGCGCGGACTCGCGATCAGCTTCATCCGGCGCACGCCGAGGTCGCGCAGGATCTGCGCGCCGATCCCGTGGAGCCTGGGGTCCCATCGGCTCGCGGCGGACGCCGCGCCGGGATTCGCTCCGGCTCTGGCGAGCGCGTCGACGAGGTCCGCGCCGGATTCAGCGCAGCGCAACAAGACGACGACGCCCGCGTCGGCGCGCGCGACGGCACTCAGGACGCATTCGAGCGAAAAAGTGCATTGCCCGTCGACCGCGCCGAGAAAATCGAGGATCGAGAGCGCTTCATGGACGCGGACGAGCGTCTCTTTTTCCGGCGAAATGACGCCGCGCGTGAGCGCCAGGTGCACTTCGCTGCTGACTCGGTCGGTGTAGGCGTGCAGGGTAAATTCACCGTGCGCGAGCTTGACCGTGCGGCTCAGCGAGCGCTCGACGAGCGTCTCGTTGCGACTGCGGAACTCGATCAGATCGGCGATCGTCCCGATTTTCATCGCGTGCCGCCGAGCGAATGGGACGAGGTCCGGCAGACGCGCCATCGTCCCGTCGTCTTTCAGGATTTCGCAGAGCACCGCCGACGGCTCGAGGCCGGCCATCTGCGCGAGGTCGCACCCGGCCTCGGTGTGTCCGGCGCGAACGAGAACGCCGCCGGCTCTGGCCGTGATCGGAAAAATATGACCGGGCTGGACGATGTCGTCGGGACCCGCGTCTTTGGCAATCGCGGCGCGTATCGTCCGCGCGCGGTCGTGGGTCGAGATTCCGGTCGTAACGCCGGTCGCGGCTTCGATCGACGCCGTAAAAGCGGTATTGAAAGGGCTTCGGTTGTCGCGCGCCATCGGAGAGAGACCGAGCTGGCGGCTGCGCGCCTCGGTGATCGTCAGGCAGACGAGACCGCGTCCGTGCGTCACCATGAAATTGATCGCTTCGGGGCTGACGTGCTCGGACGCGAGGATCAGGTCGCCCTCGTTCTCCCGGTTTTCCTCGTCGACGAGGATGACCATGCGACCGGCGCGAAACTCGGCGATGATTTCCTCGGTCGACGCGATGTCCGACGCATCGAAAGACGTAGCCTGTGCGATGGAATGTACAGTCATTGGGAAGTCCCGGAAACGTTCAGTCCGCCCCGCCGGGGACATTCAGCATCCGCTCGACGTAACGGGCGATCAGGTCGATTTCGAGATTGACCGGGTCACCGGGCGTCAAGGCGCCGAGCGTCGTTCTTTCCAGCGTATGCGGAATCAGATTGATCGAGAATTCGGCGCCGTCGACGGTGTTGGTCGTCAAGCTGACGCCGTTTACGCAGACCGAGCCTTTGCGCGCGATATAGCGCGCGAGTTCTTGCGGCGCGCGTACGCTCAGCAAGCGGTTGTCGCCGACGGGATCGAAGCGCAAGACTTCGCCGACGCCGTCGACGTGTCCCGAAACGAGGTGGCCGCCGAGGCGGTCGGCGAGGCGCAGCGCCTTTTCGAGGTTGACGGGGCCGGGCACTGAGAGGCCGACCGTACAGGAAAGCGTCTCCGGCGAAACGTCGACGCCGAAGGTCCGGTCGTCGTGCTCGACGACGGTCAGGCAAACGCCGCCGCACGCGATCGAATCGCCGAGAGAAACATCGCTCATGTCGAGACCGCCGCCGTCTATCGTCAGGCGGACGGTCGACGCGCCGTCGTTGCGGGGCGTCAGCTTCGTAATGCTGCCAAGGGCGGCGACGATACCTGAAAACATGGAAAGCTTCCGGAGGAATATCCTTGCATTCTATCATGCGCTCTGCGCCTGACGCGGTTTCCGCGCAGGCGATTCGACGGCGCGTGCCGCGAACGCGATTAGCGTATATAGTATTGCCTCGTTTATGCTGCCAAATTTCGACGCTCCTGAGAAAAAACCTGTTGACCGAGATTTCCTTGACGCATTTTGTGGAGAAAAACTGTGACTGAATCGCATCGGACTCTTGTAAGCGCGTGTTTTGCGCTCGTGTGCCTCCTGCTGGCGGGATGCGACGCGCAATTTCCTCTCACTGCCGAGAGCAAGATCAATAAAGCCGTACCGATCCCGGTCGAACTGGAGATCGCCAGGAAGGCCGCATCCAGCGAATTGACGCAAAAACGTTTCTATGAAGAAGAATGGAAGCGTCGCATGGCTTTGCGCGCGCTGAGTTGTTCCAAAGGATTCACGCCTTCCTGGTATACGTCTCTCTCCACCGTCCGTGAAAAGCTGACGGACCTTGCGTGCTTCCAGAAGCACGACGCCGAGACCGTGAAATGGATAGGCTATCTGCGCCTCGGCGCGGTGGCGGCAAAGCCCGCGCTCAGGCCGATTCCGGCGAACGCTCCTAAAACCATCGCGGCGGACGCTCAAATCCGCGAGGCGATATTCGCCGACGCCGCCGGCGTCGCCGTGCTGAGTACGGGTCAAAACGCGCTCTTGGTCGACCTTGCGAACGGCGAGATTCTCCGTCGCAGTACGATCCAGAACGACGAAAAGCTCGGCACGCTTTCAGCAAACGGAAGATTGATCAGCTTCGAGTCGCGGAACCGCAAGCATACGTCTTTTTATTCCACCGAAACCGGCGAAGAAATCGGCAGGATTGACGCGGCGTCCACGTACCGAACGTATTGGCTCGGGAACGAGTGCATCCTCTACGGCGACAGCGGCAACAAGACTGCCGCCATTGACCTTGCCAAAGGCAAAGAGGTCGAGCCTTTCCCCTTTCCTTTCGTCACGCAGGTATTCCCGCTTCCCGAAGAGCCGAATCGTTTCATCATCGGAACGTATCGTAATGTGGCGAAGGCAACGACGCTCCGCAAGGACGGCGAGCTAGCAATCGAGGTGCTCGATGAGCGTACGGTGGAAATGGGCGGACAGTGGTCGAAATATACGACGCGCCAGACATCGGACGGCGCCTTTATCTCCGTTCCTCCTCCCAAGAATGATTCAACGCTTCTATCCATTCTGGATGTCCAGACCCTTGAAACCGAAAACGTCGATTTGGGTCCGGGTGTCAGAACGACCTTGGTATTGGGTGCGGGCGAGCCTGGAAAGTTTCTGCTTCGCATCGGTACGCGCCTTGTCGCCGGGGTGCGTCTTGACCCCAAGAGGGAGAACCGCGACTACATTTATTCCATCGCCGACAAAATCCTCACCCCGATAAACCCCAGGATTCCTGATAGTGCCGTCATGGCGCGGTCGCTGAAAGCAGTCTTTGGAGTTTCGGACGGGCGATTGGTCCAATACCGTCCGGCGCCGACCGACGATCCTCCCATGTCCCTCGAAGAATTTGCCGCGCAAAACCGTGCGCGCGACGCTCAAAACAAGCTGGCTTCGATGGAGCGGATGGCGATCCCCGGCGCTCAGTATCGCCTTGCGCCGGGAGGGCAATCCGTTCTTCCTCCTCTGGCCGATCTTGCGGCAAACGCCCGCATTGAGGCGGTCGGCGTGTACGAAGGAGGGGGCCAGTGGTCTCTTCCTGCCACAGCTACGCGCGAGCCTGCTCGTCCGTCCGCTCCTCGTGCGGTTGGCGCTGGGCACTCCGGGGGCATGCAACCGCCTCTTCCAAACTCCGCCCGTCCGATCACTCCGGAAGCCATCGCGCGCGAAAGCCGCAGGCAAAGGCCCGTCCCCACGGTCGAAGTGCGGATTCGCCGTTCAAACAAACCCATCGTACTCGTCTTGAGTTCTTACGAAGCGGTGCTGTGGAAGCTGACGCGCGAGAGCGGCGCGAGCATCGCCGTCATCCTGTTAAGTGGTTATGGAGACTCTTTGGTCACTGGCGAAGGGAACTCGCGCGTGATTACCATCGGGAGAAAATACGCCTATAGCATGAGCGGGAGCGATTACAGCCAACTGAACAACGAAGTTTTCAACTGGACTGGGCGCCACATCGACATTCTGCAGGGGAAGTACAGGGGATCTTCGTTCAGTGTCGGAGGGCTGTGATCGCTTTCGCGGAACCGACATTGCGACGAGGCATGGAAAAACGTGGAAAACTCAAAAAACCTTCAGCGCCTTGAAAAGCGTTTGACGCGCGCGGTCGGCAAAGCGATCGCCGACTACGCGATGATCGAAGACGGCGATACCGTCATGGTCTGCGTTTCGGGCGGCAAGGATTCGCATACCCTGCTCTCGATCCTGATCGCGCTCCAAAAGCGCGCGCCGATACGTTTCCGGCTGATCGCCATGAACCTCGACCAGAAGCAACCCGGCTTCCCGGCCGACCTTCTGCCCGATTACTTCTCGAAGCTCGGCGTCGAATACAGAATCGTCGAACAGGATACGTATTCGATCGTCAAGGAAAAGATTCCCGAAAACAAAACCGCGTGTTCGCTGTGTTCGCGTCTGCGGCGCGGCGTGATTTACCGGACGGCCAAAGCGCTCGGCGCAAACAAGGTCGCGCTCGGGCACCACCGCGACGACATGGTGCACACGCTTTTCCTGAATCTCTTTTTCGGCGGGAAATTGAAGGGCATGCCGCCCAAACTCTTGACCGACGACGCGCGGCACGTCGTCATTCGTCCGCTCGCGTACTGCGGTGAAGACGAGATCGCGCGCTACGCGCGCGGAATGGCTTTCCCGATCGTCCCCTGTACGCTGTGCGGCTCGCAGAACAATCTCCAGCGGCAGAAGGTCCGCGAGATGATGGCGGAGTGGGACGCGCGTTATCCGGGGCGGACCGAATCGGTTTTTTCGGCGATGCAGAACGTCGTCCTTTCGCATCTGGCGGATAACGCGCTCTTCGACTTCCGGGGACTCGATTCGATGCTCGCGGACCCGGACGATGAATCGCTCGACGTAACGGAGTCTCAACTGCGCGTCGCGCCGATTGCATTTGCCGGGATCGGCGCGGCAAAGCCGCTACGCTGAAACGAATTCAGATATTCGGGTCGAGCGGCGCTTGCATCGCCTGACGGTGGCGCGCGATGAATTCTTCGGTGCCGTTGATCCCGCGGAGCTGAAGGATGCGGATGCGCACGGCGGCTTCGACGAGGACGGCGAGGTTGCGTCCGGGCGCGACGTGCAGCAACAGCTTTCGTACCGGAACGCCGAGCACTTCCTGCGATTGCATTTCGGACGGCAGCCGCGAGACCTCGTCGTCGGACGGCGCGTGTACGAGGTGTACGATCAGGCGGAGTTTCATCTTGCGGCGCGCGGCGGTTTCACCGTAGATCGTGCGGATGTTCAGCAATCCGAGGCCACGGACTTCGAGGTAGTCGCGCAACATGTCCGGGCAGCGCCCTTCGATGATCATCGGTGAAATCCGCGACAGTTTGACGACATCGTCGGCGACGAGCCCGTGCCCGCGCGAAACGAGTTCGAGCGCGAGTTCGCTTTTTCCGATCCCCGATTCTCCGGTGATCAGGACGCCGATGCCGAAAACGTCCATGAAGACGCCGTGGACCGACGCGGTATCCGCGAAATGTCGGGACAGGTAAAGGCGCAGGACTTCGATCGTCTCGGAAGTCGACCTTTGCGTCGTGAAGAGCGGTGTGCGCGAAGTTTCGCAAAGCTCACGGACGAAGGGCGGCGTGTCGACGCCGTCGGAAACGACGATCGCCGGCGGTTTTTGCGCGACGATTCCTTCGATCAGGTCTCGCCAAGGGTCGACGCCCGCTTTTTCGATCCAAAGGCATTCGGTTTTTCCGATGACCTGGATGCGTCGGCTGTGGATCGCGTTGAGGTGGCCGATCATGTCCGCGGCGAAGCCTTCTTCTTTTTCAAGCGCGACGAAGCGGTCTTCGCCGGCCTCCACGGCGAGCTTGAGTCTGTCGGCGTTGTCTTCGTAAAAGCGCGCGAGGCTTAGAGTCGGTGGATCGCTCATCGAAACTTTCCTTCGGTTGAAAACCTTTTTCCGGTCGCCTGAAACCTGCGGAGGCGCCGTATGCGCCCAGCTTTGCACGGGCGCGTTCGGTTCGGCGCGTGAATCGTCCGCGGCTTCGCGTCGCGGACGATTTTGAAACCGGATCAGGCTTTGTGTTCTATTTTTTCCCCTCGGTGATGATCTTTGAGTTTTTGCTTGTACTTCTGGACCTGGCGGTCGAGTTTATCGATGAGAATGTCGATCGCCGCGTACATGTCCTCGTCGACCGACTCGACGTAAATGTCCTTTCCGGAAAGGTGTACCGTGATCTCGGCTTTTTGCTTGAGTTTGTCGACGGACAGAATCACATTGATATCGATCAGGTTATCGGAGTGCCGCGTGATGCGTTCGAGCTTCCCGGTTACATAGTCGCGAATCGCTGGGGTAATGTCGAGGTGGTGCCCACTGATTTGCAAGTTCATGATTTCACTCCTTATAAGAATAGGCGGGACAGTACGAAACAAGGCGGGCCGCGCCGCTTGGGATACGGACATTTTTTCCGTTCGTGAAAATGAAGAACGGCGCGGGAAAGGCGGCGTGAATTTTCATCAGTCTTTGGGGTCCTCCTTAAAGGTTCTTTCTAAATTTGACCGGCGGGATGTTGAGCGCCTCGCGGTATTTGGCAACCGTACGGCGCGCGACGACGATCCCCTGACGGCCGAGGATTTCAGAAATCCGCATATCGGAAAGCGGGGTTTCAGGGTCTTCTTCGGCGACGAGCTGCCTCATCAGCGCGCGAATCGCCGTCGCCGAGCACGCGCCGCCGGCTTCGGTCGCAACGTGGCTGCCGAAAAAGTACTTCATCTCGAAAATGCCGCGCGGCGTCGCCATGTATTTTTGCGTCGTGACGCGCGAAACGGTCGATTCGTGCATGTCGAGCGCGTCGGAAATCTGGCGCAGCACCATCGGTCGCATGGCGATTTCGCCGTAGTCGAAAAACTGGCGCTGCGCCGCGACGATCGATTGCGCGACTTTCAGGATCGTTTCAAAGCGCTGCTGGATGTTTTTGACGAGCCAGCGCGCTTCCTGCAAGTGCCCTGCCAGAGTCGACCCGCGATGCCGGGCAAGGATGCGCGCGTAAAGCGTATTGACCCGAAGGCGCGGGTAGGCTTCGGAATTGACGCTCGCCGTCCATTGGCCGCGCAGCTTGTGCACGACGATGTCGGGTATGATGTAGCGCGTGTTCAGCACGGCGTATTCCGCGCCGGGGTGCGGGTTGAGGCTCTGGATCAGGAGATGCGCCTTGCGCAGGTCTTCGTCGTCGCAGTCGATGCGTTTCTTGAGTTTTGAAAAATCCCGGTTTGCGAGCAGGTAGAGATGGTCTTCGACGATTTGCAGCGCAAGCTCGCGCGTTTCGTCGGGCGGCAGGGCTTCGAGTTGAAGGACGAGGCATTCCCGCGGCGAACGCGCGCCGACGCCCAGAGGATCGAAGTGCTGCAAATGCTTCAGCGCGATCTGCAATTCCCTGGGTTCGACGCGAAGCGCGCGCGGGAGAGTCTCCACGAGGTCGTCGAGCGAGGCCGTCAGATAGCCGTTTTCGTCGAGTGCGTCGATCAGGCACTGGATCAAGGCGCGGTCACGATCCGGGAGCGACATCATGCCGAGTTGCCAGGAAAGGTGCTCGCGCAACGAGGTCGTCGTGGCCTGTACGTTCTGGAAGTCGTCGTTATCGTCGTCGTCGGGCGTTCCCGGCGACGCGACGGGGGTGGGAAGTTCATCGCCCGTCCAGACGTCGTCGGCGGACGCGAGCGGAATATCGGTATCCGCGCCGTTTTCCGGCGAAGCGTCGCCTGAGGCGGGGGCGCCGTCGGCGGACGGCGACGGGCGGGCCGCGTAATCCTCTTCTTCGGCGCGTTGCAGGAGGGGGTTTTCCTGCAAATACCGCTCCACTTCCTGTTCCAGCTCGACGGTGGACAATTGCAAAAGCCGGATGGATTGTTGCAATTGAGGTGTCAACGCGAGGCGTTGAGAAAGGTTGAGCTGTAAAAGCGGTTTCATTTCAATCTTGGTTCCGCGCCGAACTTGGGCGCCATCGGCTCAGAGGCGGAAATTTTCGCCCAGATAGACTTTGCGGACCGTTTCATTATAGATGATTTCGTCGGGGCGTCCGGCTGCGAGGATGCGGCCCTCGTTGAGAATGTACGCATGGTCGCAAATGCCCAGGGTTTCGCGGACGTTATGGTCCGTGATCAATACGCCGATCCGGCGTTCCTTGAGGAAGTGGATGATCTTCTGGATGTCCAGGACGGCGATCGGGTCGATTCCGGCGAAAGGCTCGTCGAGCAGGATGAAAGAAGGCGCGGTCGAGAGCGCGCGCGCGATTTCGACGCGCCGCCTCTCGCCGCCGGAGAGCGAGGCCGCGATGCTGTTGCGGATATGCGTGATGTGCAACTCCTCCAAAAGCAGCTCGGCGCGCCGCTCGATCTCGGCGGGGGTATAGGGAAGAAGCTCGAGGACGGCGCGGATGTTTTCCATGACGGTCAATTTGCGGAAAACCGACGCTTCCTGCGGCAGGTACGAGAGCCCCATTTTGGCGCGACTGTGGATCGGCAGGTGGGTGATCCGGTTCTCGTCGATGAACACGTCGCCACCGTCACATGCGATCAGCCCCACGACCATATAGAAACACGTCGTTTTTCCGGCGCCGTTCGGGCCAAGCAGGCCGACGACTTCGCCGCTCGACACCTCGATCGAAACGTCCTGGACGACCTGACGCTTTTTGTAGTGCTTGCGCAGGTTGCGCGTCGTGAGGCTGCTTCGCGTCCCGGACACCCTCATTCCCCCTCGAAATCGTAGCGCACGGCCTGGCGTACCGTCTCGCCGGAGAAGCCGCGCCGCGTCAGGAAGCGCGCGCGCTTTGCGCGCTCTTCGACGCCGGAAGGCGGTGAATCTCCGAACTTTCGGCAAAGGATCGAACGCGCCCTCGGCGCTTCATCACCGAGCGCCGCGAGCGTTTCGGCGACGAGTTCGCCGTCGATTCCCTGCGCGCGCAGCTCAAGCGCCACGGCGCGGTTGCCGTAACGCGCCGACTGCTTTTCGGCGCGCGAATGCGCGTAGCGCGCGTCGGAAAGCAGGTCGCGCCCGGAAAGATCGTCGAGCAGTCCGGCGAGGGCTTCCGGGGACTCGGCGTGCGGGGAGAGTTTGCGAAACAACTCGCCGCGCGAATGTTCACGAAGCGACAGGAGACGCAAAGCACGCTCGCGCAAGCTGGGTTTCGCCGGCATCAGTCCGAAGCGGGCGTTTGCGACGGAACCTTGAGCGCCGCGCGGATTCTCCCTTCGATCTCCACGGCGACGTCCGGGTGCGACTTTAAGTATTCGCGCACGTTGTCCTTGCCTTGACCGATTTTCTCGCCGTTGTACGCGTACCACGAGCCGGATTTATCGACCAGCTTGTGCGCGACGCCGAGTTCGATGATTTCGCCTTCGCGCGAAGTCCCCTCGCCGTACATGATGTCGAAGATCGCTTCGCGGAAAGGCGGGGCGACCTTGTTTTTGACGACTTTCACCCTCGTCTCGTTGCCGATGACCTCGTCGCCCTTCTTGATGCCGCCGATCCGGCGGATGTCGAGCCGCACCGACGCATAAAACTTCAGCGCGTTGCCGCCGGTCGTCGTTTCCGGGTTGCCGAACATGACGCCGATCTTCATCCGAAGCTGGTTGATGAAGATGACGAGCGTGTTCGTGCGGTTGATGTTCCCCGTGAGTTTACGCAGCGCCTGACTCATCAGACGCGCGTGCAGACCCGGCAGCGAATCGCCCATTTCACCCTCGATTTCGGCTTTCGGCACAAGCGCGGCGACCGAGTCGATGACGACGACGTCGACGCTGCCGGACCGCACGAGCATGTCGGCGATCTCGAGCGCCTGCTCGCCGGTGTCCGGCTGGGAAATCAGGAGGTCGTCGAGCTTGACGCCGAGCTTCTGCGCATAGACGGGGTCGAGCGCGTGTTCGGCGTCGATGAACGCCGCCGTGCCGCCGAGTTTTTGCATCTCGGCGATCACCTGAAGCGACAGCGTCGTTTTTCCCGACGATTCCGGGCCGTAGATTTCGACGACGCGGCCGCGCGGCAGACCGCCGACGCCCAGCGCGATGTCGAGGCCCAGCGAGCCGGTCGACACGACCAGCAAATCCTTTTCGACGCGGCCTTCGCCCATCCGCATGATGGAACCGCGACCAAACTGCTTCTCGATCTGTGCCAATGCCGCCGCCAGTGCTTTTGCTTTATTGTCGTCCATGGTGTTTTCCCGTCGCTAGAGTCGTCGTTTCCAAAGAATCGCTACTGATTGTCTTGGGAATTATATACGATTGGAAAAGCCGTCCGCAGCGTCGACGCGAGACGAGCCTATTTTCAAGGCGCCGCCGGGATGGACGCACGCGGGTAAAAAGGCTATCCTTCGCACGGCTTGCGCGCCCGTAGCTCAGATGGATAGAGTACTGCCCTCCGAAGGCAGGGGTCGGACGTTCGAATCGTCTCGGGCGCGCCATCCTCTCTTGAAAACCGGTTTCACTTCAACTGATTCCTTTTCCAGTTCATTCATGCTTTGATGCCGAGCCGTAGACAGTACAAGGTGTACGGCAAGGCGAGTCGACGAAGGAAGGGATGAACTGGAAATGGAATGAAGCCCGACGCCATTCTTTTGTCTATATTCTGTGACGACATAGCGATGCAAGGGCGGATGCAATGGTACAATCCATGACGATTCGAAAGTTGCGCGCTCGCAAAGCCCCACCGGCGCGAAGCCAAGGTTCGGCGCGTGCGGAGATTGCGGCAGCCGCTGTCGAAACACGGATAATTCGGGCGCCGTTTTTCGGACGGCGTCCTGTCATTGGAGAAAAAACATGGTGAATCCAGGCGAAACGAATTCGATAGAACAAGTGCGCGACCTCTTGCTGGGCACGCAGCTCAAAGATATGGAACAGCGCTTCGTTCGGCAGGAAGAACGTTTCCTGCGCGAATTGTCCGACCTGCGCGAAAGCATGAAGACCCGCTTTGAATCGCTGGAAAATTTCATGAAGAGCGAAGTTTCCACGCTGATTCATCGCCTGCAGGAAGAAAAAACCGAGCGCGCCGCCGCGATGAAGGACGCGCAGCGCGAAAACGCCGACGCGCTCCAGAACGAAAAACGCGAGCGCGACGAGGCGTTCAGGAATGAAAAGCGCGAACGCGAAGAAGCGGTAACGCGCGAGGGCCGCGAGCGCGAGGAAGCGCTGACGCGAATCTCCAAGGATCTCACGGCCTGCGAAGAGGCATTCGAGCGCAGGATGACGGCGCTGTCGGGCACGCTCGACACGGTCGAGCGCGACCTGCGGCAGTTGTTGATGACGGAAAACAGCCGTCTTTCGGACAAGGTCGACGAAAAATACAAGGACGCCATCAACGCGCTTTCGGTCATTTCGACGCAGATTCGCAGCGACATGACGACGCGTTCCGTCCTGTCCGGCCTCCTCTCCGAAGTGGCGATCAAGCTCGCCCAATGGCAGGGCAACGACATCCTCGTCAAATTCGACGAGGACGCGCCGCTCCAGATCGGCCAGGACAACGCGTCCGGGGACGCGAGTCCGGTCGCCTGAGTCCGGGTAACGCGGCTTTGCGATGACTGCCGAGCCTTTTACGCCCGACCCGGCCTTGCCGGGAGGCCATCAGGAGACCCCGCCCGTGGCGGGAGATGCCTCCGCGCCGGACGCCGTCGCGCCGGTCGACAAGAGCGTGGACGACGCTTTCTGGGCGGGCATGCCCGAAGCGCCGAAGGATAAGGAAGTCACGCTCCTGCGTTCGCTCCTTTTCGGCCGTGAAATCGCAATCGTCGAGAAGTTGCGTTCGAATTACGAAGACGCGCGCCATAACGCGAAGAAGGTCGGCGGCGTCCTCTCCGAAGCGATCCTCCTGCGCTCAAAAAACGACGACAGCCTGAATACGGCGTTGGAGCCCGTCGTAGACGAGATTTTGCAATCGTCGTTGCAAAAGCGAAAAGCGGATTTCGTCAATGTTCTGTATCCGCTGATGGGGCCGACGATACGCAAATCGATCGCCGAGTCCTTCCGCTCGATGATGGCCGATTTCGGAAAAAGCATGGAAATGGCTTTTTCCTGGAAAGGGCTTCGCTGGCGTCTGGAAGGGCTTCGGACGGGCAAGTCCTTCAGCGAAATCGTCCTCTTGCGGACGCTCGACTACCGTGTCGAGCAAGCCTTCTTCATCCATAGCGAGACGGGGCTCGTCCTGTCGAACCTCGTCCATGAAGGCGTCGGCGCGCAGGACGCGGACATGGTTTCCGCGATGCTGACCGCGATCCAGGACTTCGTCAAAGACTGTTTTACGGGGGGAGGAGACTACAACCTCGAAACCCTCCAGATGGGCGAATTCACGATTCACATCGAGCACTCGCAGATGGCCTACCTCGCCTGCGTCGTGCGCGGCATACCGCCGACGGACTTCCACAAGAAATTGCGCGAAACGCTGGAAATGCTGCTCATCGAATACTCGGACGAGTTGAGCGCTTTTACGGGCGACAACGCGCCTTTCACCGGCGCGACGCGTCTGCTCGAAACGTGCATGCTCGCCCACTACGTGCAGGAAGAGACGAAACCCCATCCCTTCTGGAGCAAGTGCCTGCCTCTTTTCATCGCGCTTTGTATCGGCGCGGGCGGCGGCACCGCGTATTACGCTCATGTCAAGAACCTGCGCGCGCACCGTCAGGCGGTTGCCGTCCTGCGCGCGGAACCCGGCCTGATGATCGTCCACGTGCAGGAAAACAACGGGCTGTTCGACCGCTCGCCGTGGGAGGTCATCGCTTTCCGCGACGAGCTCGCGCACCCGCCGGAACAGATTTTGTCCGAAAAGGGCCTCGACCCTTCGCTTTTCACGTTCAAGCTCGTGCCCTTCGTTTCGCACGATCGTTCGATCATCCTGCGCCGCGCCGAACAAAGCTTTTCCTTGCCCGAGACCGTGCGCATGCGTCTCGACACGAACGGCGTGCTGATTTTCGAAGGTACGGCGCCGGCGGCCTGGATCGCGCGCACGCGCGAAGCGGCGCTCCTTCTGCCGGGAGTCAAACAGGTCGACATGCGCGACTTGCGCGACCCGCTCTCCGAAGAGATCACCCGCCGCGTGAAGCTCGTCGAAAGCGCCGTCATCGAATTCCCCGTCGGAGGCGACCTGCCGATCGCGTCCGATCAGGCGGAGTTCGCGCGCGTCATCGACACGCTCGTCGAACTCGAAGAACTTGCCAAAAAGATGAGCATCGCCGTGTCGCTGACGATCTACGGGCACGCCGACCCCCCCGGCTCGCCCCGGCGCAATTACGAGATCAGCCAATCGAGGGCGCGTACGGTCGCCTCGATGCTCTACGCACGAGGGTCGAGCATGCCCATTTCGATCTACGGCATGGGCGCGGCGCATCCGAGAGAAGACCGCGCCGAGGGAAAAGAGCCGGAAAAAACACCGCAGACTGCGGCCCCGCGTGACGATCAGGCTAGCCGACGCATAGAATTTCGTATACATTTATCGAGTCCGCCCGCATTCGACGCGGAACGTGTGTTGTTCCAATAAGCGCGGAACGCGAACACGCCCCGCATCGATCCGGCAAGACACCCGCCGCGTGAGCCGTCCCGTCCAATCAGCATTCCGGTTTTTTATATGATCAACAAAAAAATATGCATGCTCGGCGCCTTTTCCGTAGGGAAAACGTCGCTCGTCTCGCAGTTCGTACACTCCGTTTTTTCAGACAAATACCTTTCCACGGTCGGCGTCAAAATCAGCAAAAAGGAAGTCGTGGTTTCCGGAACGGAAGTCACGCTCCTGCTCTGGGACATGGAGGGTAAAGACGTCTATGTCGACATCAACTCGTCGTATCTGCGCGGCGCGATGGGCTTTTTCGTCGTCGCGGACGGAAGCCGCAAGGAGACGCTCGCCATCGCGCTGGAACTGCGCGAGCTGGCTTTCAACATTCTGGGCGTCCGCGTTCCGACCCGGCTTCTCATCAACAAGGCGGACGCGACGGAAGAATGGGAAATCACGCAGGAGGCGCTTGAGGACCTGCGCGAAAAGAATATCGAATTCTTTTGTACCAGCGCGAAAAACGGGCAAAACGTCAATATAGCCTTCGAAAGTCTGGCGGAAGAAATGCTGCGGGAGCAAAACAGTGCCAAATAGCAACGAGCAACTCGCCTACGACATTCTGAGCGCGAGCAACATCGCCATATTGCGCCGCGTCGATTACAAGAAATACGTCCTTTTCGGAGACGTCCCGGATTTTTACAACGACCTCTTTCCGCCCTCGACGGACGCCCCCGTGCAGCGGGAGGACACCTCGGCGATGCTCGACTATTTTGAAGTCGCCTGCACCACGCCCTGGGACCATTCGTCGATGATGGAATTTTTCATCGAAGAGGCCGAAGCCTTCTTCAAAAGCGGGGCGGCGGGGAGCGTTTCTTCGGGCATCTGGCAGGAGGAGGGAAAACTCGAAGAACAGACGGCGCTGATCGCGCGGGCGGTGCGTTTCGGCGACGACCAGTTGATCCTGATCCGGCTGCTGCGTGAAGAATTCATCGACCGCGCGAACATTTTGCGCAAGGCGCGCGTTCAATTGCTCGAAAACAGGAAGATGGCCAAGAACCTCGAACTCTTCAAGGAAAAATCGAAGATCGACGGATTGACGAAAATCCTGAACAAGACGACCTTCATGGAAATCCTGCTCGACGAAATCAGGAAAGCGCAGACGATCGGCGCCTCGCTTGCCCTGATCATGCTCGATATCGACGATTTCAAGCTGGTCAACGATACCTACGGCCACCTCGTCGGCGACAAGGTGCTCGAATCGCTCGGAGAACTGCTGCTCAACAGTCTGCGGCGGAACGACATCGTCGCGCGCTACGGCGGCGAGGAGTTCGTCATCCTCGTTCCGCGTTCGAGCGAAAAGCAGATGTCGCGCATCTCTGAAAAATTGTGCACAAACATCGCGGATGCGCACATCGCGCAGTTGCCGCTGACCGCGAGCCTGGGCTACACGCTCTTCAAGCCCGAAGAATCTCCGCAGGACTTCATAAACCGCGCGGATCTGGCGATGTACGACGCCAAAAGAAAAGGGAAAAACCGCGTCTGCTCGCTCCTCTAATTCCTTTTCCAGTTCATTCATGCCGAGAAGACGAGCCGAAGACAGTACAGGTAGTACGGCAAGGCGAGTCGACAAAGGAAGGGATGAACCGGGAATGGAATGATTCCTTTTTCAGGTCGTCCGCGCGGAAGACCGACGCGGGCGAGCATCAGCTTTTCCCGCTCGGCCGAATCTCCTGCATGATCGTCGCCGAGATTTCCTCGATCGACTTCAGGGACGAGTCGAGCCAGTGGATTCCCTGCTGGCGCATCATCTTTTCCGCCTCGCGGATCTCGTAGCGGCAATTTTCAAGGTCGGCGTAGCGGCTGTTCGGGCGGCGCTCGGTACGTATCCGCGCGAGACGGTCGGCCTGGATCGTCAGTCCGAAGAGCTTTTCCTTGTGGCGTGAAAGCGATTTCGGGAAACACTGGCTTTCGAAATCTTCCGGGATGAGCGGAAAGTTGGCCGCGCGGATTCCGAACTGCATCGCAAGGTAAATGCTCGTCGGCGTCTTTCCGCAGCGCGAGACGCCGACGAGGATTACGTCGGCGTCTTCGAGTCCCTGGTCCGTAATACCGTCATCGTGCGAGAGGGTATAATTGATCGCGTTGATGCGGCGTTCGTAATCGGCGTTATTGGTCACGCCGTGCGTCCGGCCGACGGTTTCGCTGCGTTTTATCCCGAGTTCCGCTTCCAGGGGCGCGATGAAAGTATCGAAGAAATTCAGGCAGAGGCTTCCCGTTTGCCCGAGTATCCGGTTGAATTCCTGGTTGACGAGCGTGGAAAAAACGATCGGGCGGGCGCCGTCCTGCTCGAATGTCCTTTGCAGACGGTCACGGCAGTCGTAAGCTTTTTCAAGGGTATCGACAAAAGGCAGGCGAATCATGTTGAAATGGACGCCGTTGAATTGCGTCAATAAACTTAAGCCTAGCGTTTCGGCGGTAATTCCGGTACCGTCCGAAATGTAGAAAATTGTGCGTGAAGTCTGCACTGAAGGTGACGCCATGATTTTCTCCGGTTGCGAGTCGTAAAAAGCGCACAGAGCGCCTTGGATAAGTCCCATCGATAACAACTTTACAGGAATTTCATTATGAGCGATTACGTGATCGGTTTTGATCAACTGCGCATGACCGATGTGGAGAGCGTTGGAGGGAAAAACGCCTCGCTGGGTGAGATGATCAGCCAACTGACCAACGCCGGCGTCAGGGTGCCGGGGGGTTTTGCCACAACGGCCAAGGCCTTTCGGGATTTTCTCGAACACGAAAGGCTCGCGGAACGCATCGACGCGGAATTGTCCGCGCTCGACGTAGACAAGGTGACGGATCTCATCGCCTCGGGCGCAAAAATCCGTCAATGGGTTCTTGAAACGCCGTTCCCGGAACGCCTGAAGGCCGAAATCCACGAGCACTACGAAGCGCTCGCCGCCGCGTCGCCGGCGACGACCTCCTTCGCCGTGCGCTCGTCGGCGACTGCCGAAGACCTCCCCGACGCTTCGTTCGCCGGCCAACAGGAAACCTTCCTCAACATCCACGGCTTCGACAACATCCTCACCGCGATGAAGGAAGTTTTCGCCTCGCTCTACAACGACCGCGCGATCGCGTACCGGGTGCACAAAGGCTTCCGGCACGCCGAAGTCGCGCTCTCTGCCGGCGTCCAGCGCATGGTGCGTTCCGACCGCGGTGCAGCAGGCGTCCTGTTTACGCTCGACACCGAATCGGGCTTCCGCGACGCGGTCTTCGTCACGTCGTCCTACGGCCTCGGCGAAGCCGTCGTCCAGGGCGCCGTCAACCCCGACGAATTCTACGTCCACAAGCCGATGCTCGCGGCGGGCAAAAAAGCGGTCATTTCGCGCAACCTGGGTTCGAAACTCATCAAGATGATTTTCACCGAAGACAGAAGCGCGGGAAAGTCGACGGAGACCGTTGAGGTCTCCGAGGCGGAACGAAACCGTTTCTCGCTCGGCGACGCCGAAATAGAAGAATTGGCAAAATACGCCGTGATCATCGAAAATCACTACCAGCGCCCGATGGATATCGAATGGGCGAAAGACGGCGACGACGGCAAGCTCTACATTCTTCAGGCGCGTCCCGAGACCGTGAAGTCGCGCGACACGCGCGGCAAGGTCGAAAAATTCAAGATCAAGGTCTACTCCAAATCGCTCATTTCGGGACGTTCGATCGGCCAGAAGATCGGCATCGGCCCGGTGCGCGTCGTTCACAATCCTTCCGAAATGGATAAAGTCCAGCCCGGTGACGTGCTCGTCGCCGACATGACCGACCCGAATTGGGAACCCGTGATGAAGCGCGCGTCGGCGATCGTGACCAACCGGGGCGGGCGCACGTGTCATGCGGCGATCATCGCGCGCGAACTCGGCATTCCCGCGATCGTCGGCTGCGGCGACGCGACCGAAAAACTTCTCGACGGCGAGACCGTGACCGTCTCGTGCGCCGAGGGCGATACCGGCCACGTATACCGCGGCAAACTCGACTACGAAGTCATCACACGCGACGTCGACAACCTGCCCGACATCGGCGTCAAGATCATGATGAACGTCGGCAACCCCGAACTCGCGTTCGAACTCTCGCAGATTCCCAACGCGGGCGTCGGCCTCGCGCGGCTCGAATTCATCATCAACAACGTGATCGGAATCCACCCGAAGGCGATCCTGCAAATCGGCAGTCTGCCGCCGTCCAAGCGCGAGGAAATCCTGCGCCGCGCGCGCGGCTACGCCGACCCGGTCAGCTTTTTCGTCGACAAGCTCGCCGAGGGCGTCGCCATGATCGCGTCGGCCTTCTGGCCGAAAAAAGTCATCGTCCGGCTTTCCGACTTCAAGTCCAACGAATACCGCAAACTTCTCGGCGGAGAATTTTACGAACCCGAAGAAGAAAATCCGATGCTGGGTTTTCGCGGCGCCTCGCGCTACATCGCCCCCACCTTCCGCGATTGCTTCGAGCTTGAATGCCGCGCGATGAAGAAAGTTCGGGAAGAAATGGGCCTCACGAACGTCGAACTCATGGTGCCCTTCGTAAGAACGCTCGAAGAAGGCAAGGGCGTCATCCGCCTCCTCGCGGAAAACGGCCTGAAGCAGGGAGAAAACGCGCTGCGCGTCATCATGATGTGCGAAATCCCCTCGAATGCGCTGCTCGCCGACGCTTTCCTCGACGTATTCGACGGCTTCTCGATCGGCTCGAACGACCTGACGCAGATGACCTTGGGGCTCGACCGCGACTCCGGCCTCGTCGCCGCGTCCTTCGACGAGCGCGACGCGGCGGTCAAGATCCTGCTCTCGATGGCCATCGAGACCGCCAACCGCAAAGAAAAGTACATCGGCATTTGCGGTCAGGGGCCTTCCGACCACCCCGACCTCGCCGAATGGCTGATGGACCAAGGGATCGCCTCGATGTCGCTGAACCCGGACACCGTGATCGACACCTGGCTGCGCCTGAGTACGCACAAGAAGGGGGAAACGCTCTAAAGGACGCGGGACGCTCCAGAGGGCGTCCCCGATCTTCCAGATGGAACCCGAAAGTGGAACGACAGAGAGGCGCGTACCCTCGGCGGGGAAGCGTCTCACGTTCGTTGCGCTCGCGGTTTTCCTACTCGGTCAGGCGCTCGCCGTGCTGATCCACTTCACCGCGCCCGAAGTGTGGGACGGCATCGGCTACGAGATCATCGACGGCAAGGTCTACGCGGTTCCGGTGCACGAATCCAAACGCTACCGGCTCGAACTCGAACGCATTGGCGGGAAGGCGGCAATTTTCGCCGACGACGTCAACCGCTGGTTTTCGGGGCTTTGGAAAGGGAAAAAACTCGCCAGGACGGTCTCCCTGCTCTCGATCGTCGCTTCGCTCGCGCTCTGGCGGCTCGGGAGCCTCGTGCTTTCCACAAGCGACCGAGCGAGTGGTTTTCCCGCCGCGAACGACGGGAAAGCACAAAAAGACGCCGAGGCGGAGCGCCGCCCTCCCGCGCCGATCAGGTATCAGAAATCAGGAGACAGGGATCAGATCAGTTAGCGGCGGCGTTGCCGCCGAAGTGACGAAACCCCATCAGGTATAGGTTGGGGTGAGCGCAGCGAACCCCAACATACGGCAAATAACCGCGTGAAAACCACCCGAACAAAGCACTGCGGCATGGATTTCCAACTTTCCCCCTGACAAGGGGGAAATGAAGGGGGTTTCGGGCTTTTGGCAAGCGTTGGCGCGTTTTCAAACCTTCCAAGCCCCTCCTTCACCGCGTCATTCCCGCGCTTACGAAATCGTTGGGGTTCGCTACGCTCACCACCAACCTATACGCCGATGGGCACGGCGCGCCGTGCCCCTACGAGAACCCAACGCATCCGGCAATCGCTGTGGCTCCCGATCCGTTTCGCCCCATACCGGTTCTTCCCGATCGGTTTTCATCTGTCTCCTGTTTCCCGTCTCCTGATACCTGTAGCCCAACTTTAACAACAAAAGTTAAAGGAGGGGTTTTTTTGTGGTTAATAGGGAGGTAAGTGATTGATAAATAAAGGGGTGAGGAAACGCCGGTCGAATGTAGTGCCATAATATTT
>JAISAZ010000120.1 GCA_031266435.1 Accumulibacter sp. | reverse complement strand
ATATTATGGCACTACATTCGACCGGCGTTTCCTCACCCCTTTATTTATCAATCACTTACCTCCCTATTAACCACAAAAAAACCCCTCCTTTAACTTTTGTTGTTAAAGTTGGGTTAGCGGCGGCTTCGCCGCCGGAGCGATGAAACTCCATCAGGTATAGGTTAGCGTGAAACAACACGGGATTTGGGCGCAAAAAAACATCGCCGACAATGACGCCGCGATGACTTACGCAAAGAACAAATGCCTGTAACCCGCCACCTCGGCCAAGCACCCCCCTTGGTACCTCTAACTCGGAGATCGGTGAATCACTGGCAATGTTTCATTATACGGGGTAACGCCGACCCGCGCCATGATCGTTGGGGTGAGCGCAGCGATGCCCAACATCGGAGCGAAACCCGGTGTCCAGCGAGGTCTCCCGTAGGGGCACGGCGTGCCGTGCCCGATCAGGAAACAAGAACCGCGAAACATGGATACGCGCGAAAATTTATGCAAACTCTTCACTTTCGCGTCTTTCGCGCCTTTCGCGGTTGAAATCGGTTTTTATCTGATTCCTGCCATCCTATTCCATCATTCATCCGCATGCGGAATCGTTGGGCTTCACATTCGTTCAGCCCAACCTATACCGCCGCAAGGGCACGGCACGCCGTGCCCCTACAAGAACCCGCTCCGTCCTATACCGGTTCTTCCCGATCGGTTTTCTTCTGTCTCCTGTCTCCTGATCCCTGACTACTGACTGTCCTCAGTCCTCAGTTCCGCTGCTCGTGCGTGCGCGATGAGGCTCTCGCCGCGCGCGAGCGCGGAGGCTGTCGGTGCCAGCGTTTTCGACGCACTCGCGCTCGCGCGGATCACGCTGCTTCGTTTCTGGAAGTCGTAGACTCCCAGAGGAGACGAGAAGCGCGCGGTTCCAGAGGTCGGCAGTACGTGATTCGGCCCCGCGCAATAATCGCCGAGCGCTTCGCAGGAATACGCGCCGATGAAGATCGCGCCGGCGTTCCGTATCTTGCCGACCCACGCGTCAGCGTCTTCGACCGATAATTCCAAATGCTCGGGCGCGATGCGGTTCGCGATCGCGCAGGCCTCGTCGAGGTCGGCGACTTCGATCAGCGCGCCCCGGTTTTCCAGCGCGGCGCGGATTATTTTGTTTCTCGGCATTTCGGGCAGAAGTTTCTCGAAGGACGCAAGAATCCGGTCGAGGTACGCGCCGTCGGGACACAGCAGGATCGACTGCGCGAGTTCGTCGTGTTCGGCCTGCGAAAAGAGATCCATCGCGACCCAGTCCGAGTCGGTCTTGCCGTCGCAGACGATGAGGATTTCCGAGGGACCCGCGATCATGTCGATCCCGACGGCGCCAAAAACGCGACGCTTCGCCGCCGCGACGTAGGCGTTTCCGGGGCCAACGATCTTGTCGACCTTCGGGAGCGTTTGCGTCCCGTACGCCAGCGCGCCGATCGCTTGCGCGCCGCCGATCGTCAGTACGCGGTCGACGCCGGTCAATGCCGCCGCCGCGAGCACGAGCGGGCTGCGCTCGCCACCCGGCGTCGGGACGACCATGACGAGTTCTCCGACACCCGCGACCTTGGCCGGGATCGCGTTCATCAGTACCGACGAAGGGTACGCGGCCTTGCCGCCGGGGACGTAAAGACCGACGCGGTCGAGCGGCGTCACCTTCTGACCGAGCGTCATCCCCTCGGCGTCTTCGAAAGTCCATCCCTGCATAAGCTGGCGTTCGTGAAAGCTCCGAATGCGCCGCGCGGCGTTTTCGAGCGCGTCGCGCTGCTCCGCCGGCAGGTTTGTCAGCGCTGTTTGCCGCGCGTCGCGCGAGAGTTCGACTTCTTCGATCCTCGAAACGTCGAGACGGTCGAAGCGGCGGGTGTATTCGAGAACAGCCGCGTCCCCGCGCGTTTTCACGTCGGAGAGTATCGCGGCGACGGTACGGTCGATCGCCTCGTCCTGCGCGTTCTCGAAAGCCAGGAGCGCGGCGAGCCGCGATTCGAAATCCGCGTCGCGGCTCGAAAAACGCCGTATGGCGATCATGGCGCCTCCTTCTTCGAAAGCGCGTCGAGGATCGGGACGATCCGGTCGCGCTTGAGTTTGAGAGCCGCCTGATTGACGATCAGGCGCGCCGAAATGTCCGCGATGTGTTCGACGGCGACGAGATTGTTGGCTTTGAGCGTGTTCCCCGTCGAGACGAGGTCGACGATCGCGTCGGCGAGTCCGGCGAGCGGCGCGAGTTCCATCGAGCCGTAGAGTTTGATCAGGTCGACGTGGACGCCTTTCGCGGCGAAATGCTCGCGCGCGATCTTGAGGTACTTCGTCGCAACGCGGAGGCGCGCGCCCTGGCGGACGGCGCGTTCGTAGTCGAAGCCCGCCGGAACGGCGACCATCATGCGGCATCGGGCGATCGCAAGGTCGATCGGCTGATAGAGGCCGTCGCCGCCGTGTTCGATGAGCACGTCTTTACCCGCGACACCGAGGTCCGCCGCGCCGTATTGAACGTAGGTCGGCGCGTCGGTCGCGCGCACGACGACGACGCGCGTGTCTTCCCGGTTCGTCGGGATGATCAGCCGGCGCGAAGTTTCGGGGTTCTCGAGCGGCGTGATTCCCGCCGACGCCAGAAGCGGCAACGTCTCCTCGAAAATCCTGCCTTTCGAAAGGGCAATCGTGATGCCTTCCACGGTGCTTCCCATTGATAAAACTGGAATTCTACCGCAAATGCTTCGCCGTACTTTTCCCGGAGAAGCGCATTCAGGAAGATTCTGAAGCGGCCTTCGCTGCGTTTCTCAGGGTTCCGCGCTCTTTTTCGCCCCCGCTTTTGCCGACTCGCTCGAAAATCGCTACGCCGCGCGCCGGACATTCGCGCCGAGGCACGCGAGCTTCGTTTCCATCCGCTCGTAGCCACGGTCGAGGTGGTAAATCCGCTCGATCCGCGTTTCGCCTTGCGCGACGAGGCCGGCGATCACGAGGCTCGCCGAGGCGCGCAAATCGGTCGCCATGACGGTCGCGCCTTCGAGGCGCGGCACGCCGGTCACCAGGGCGACGTTGGAGTCGATTTTGATGTCGGCGCCGAGCCGGGTGAGTTCGACGGCGTGCATGAAACGGTTTTCGAAAACCGTTTCCCTGACCGCCGCCGCGCCCTCGGCGACGCAGTTGATCGCCATGAATTGCGCCTGCATGTCGGTCGGAAACGCGGGGTAAGGCTCGGTGCGAACGCTCACGGCCTTGAGTCGGCGAGGCGCTTCGAGGCGAATCGCGTCGGCTTCGCGCGTGATCTCGCAGCCGGCTTCGACGAGTTTGGCGATCACGGCGTCGAGGTTTGACGGGCGTGCGCGCGTCAGGCGGATGTTTCCGCCGGTCGCCGCAGCGGCGCAGAGGTAGGTTCCCGTTTCGATGCGGTCGGGCATGACCGCGTGCGCCGCGCCGTGGAGACGTTCGACGCCCCGGACGACGACGCAGCCGCTCCCCGCGCCCGATACGCGCGCGCCCATCGCGTTCAGGCAATCGGCAAGGTCGACGACTTCGGGTTCGCGGGCGGCGTTTTCGATGATCGTCTCGCCTTCCGCGAGCACGGCGGCCATCATCAGGTTTTCGGTTCCCGTCACGGTGACGATGTCGGTGACGATGCGCGTTCCGTGCAGGCGCTTCGCGCGGGCGTGGACGTAACCCTGCTCGACGCTGATTTCCGCACCCATCGCGCGCAGCCCCTTGATGTGCTGGTCGATCGGCCGCGCGCCGATCGCGCACCCCCCCGGCAGCGAGACGCGGGCTTCGCCGAAACGCGCGACGAGCGGGCCGAGCACGAGGATCGACGCGCGCATCGTTTTGACCATGTCGTAAGGCGCGAGCGGATTGTTCAGTCCGGCGCTGTCGAGCAGCATTCCCCCGTCGCCCTCGTCGAAAACGGAAACGCCCATCTGTTGCAAGAGGCGCCGCATCGTCGAGATGTCGTTGAGCGCCGGGACGTTTTTCAGCCGGAGCGGCTCGGCGCTCAAGAGGCCGGCGCAGAGGATCGGAAGCGCGGCGTTTTTCGCGCCCGAGACGGCGATTTCACCGTTCAGGGGAAGCCCTCCGTGAATCAGCAGTTTATCCACGCAGAGCTTTCAGTTCGGACGGCGTCAGGGTTTTCATCGAGAGCGCGTGGAGTTCGCCCGAGTCGAAATGGGGCTTCAAGACGGCGTTGAGCATCTGCTGGCGCGCGACGCGGCTTTTTCCCTCGAACGCAGAACTGACGACGACAGCCTCGAAGTGCCTGCCGTCGCCTTCGACGGCGACTTCTTCGCAGGAGAACGCGCCGGAAATCATTTTTTTGATGTCTTCACACTCGATCATATGAATCAAACCCTCAGTTTGTAGCCGCTGCGGAGCATGAGCAGGGCAACGGTCGCAACGACAAGGAGACTCGCCAGCCCGACGGCCAGGGAGAGTTCCGGCGCGGCGTCGGATACGCCGAAGAAGCCATAGCGAAAGCCGTCAATCATATAGAAAACCGGGTTGAAATGCGAAACCTTTTGCCAGAAGGGCGGGAGCGAATGGATCGAATAAAACACTCCGGAGAGCATCGTCAGCGGCATGACCAGGAAATTCTGGAATCCGGCGAGCTGGTCGAATTTGTCGGCCCAGATTCCGGCGACGATTCCGAACGCGCCCATCAGGGCACCGCCGACGACAAAGAAGGCGAGAATCCACCCGGGCGCGGCGAAGGTGAGCGGAGAGAATCCGCAGGTCACGGCAAAAACGCCGACGCCGACCATCACGCCGCGAAGCGCGGCGGCGGTCATGTACGCCGCGAAGAATTCGACGTAGCCGATCGGCGGCAGAAGCACGAAAATCACGCTGCCGGTCACTTTGGACTGGATCAGGCTCGAAGAACTGTTGGCGAAGGCGTTCTGCAATACGGACATCATGATGAGTCCGGGGATCATGAACGACATGTAGCGGACGCCGTTGATCCGCGTCTGCGTGTCGAGGACGCTCGAAAAGATCAGAAGGTAGAGCAGCGAGGTCAGGACGGGCGCGGCGACCGTCTGGAAACCGACTTTCCAGAAGCGCAGGATTTCCTTGTGCAGGAGCGCGCGAAAGCCGCTCATTCAGGGTCTCGCTTGGGATGGTTTTCGCCGCTTCCTTCGTTCGTGTGCATCACGCGAACGAAAACGTCTTCGAGGTCCGTCTGCAAAAGTTGCAATTCCTCGAAAACCTGCGCGGATTCCCGGACTGCGGCGAGCAGCGGTTCGATGTCTTCCAGGGTATTCAGCCGGAAAACCCAGGAGCCTTTGTCCAGGACGGCGCGATCCCGCAAAGCTTCGGGCAGGAGATTGCCGTTCTTCAAGCGCATCGAAAGCATGCGGTTCGCGTTTTCCGAGAGTAAATTGCGCGTCGTGTCGAGCGCGACGATGCGCCCGTGGTTGAGCATCGCGATCCGCTCGCAGAGCGATTCGGCTTCTTCGAGGTAATGCGTCGTCAGGATGACCGTGTGGCCCTCGCGGTTCAAACGCCGGATGAATTGCCACAGAATCTGGCGCAACTCGACGTCGACGCCGGCGGTCGGTTCGTCGAGGACGATGACTTGCGGCTTATGCACGAGCGCCTGGGCGATCAGTACGCGCCGCTTCATCCCGCCGGAGAGGCTACGCAGGTTTACGTCGGCCTTCTGGCTCAAATCGAGGTTTTCGAGAAGTTCATCGATCCAGGCGTCGTTCCCGCGGACGCCGAAATAACCGGACTGGATGCGCAGGGTTTCGCGTACCGTGAAAAAGGGGTCGAAAACGAGTTCTTGCGGTACGACGCCCAAGCGGCGGCGCGTTTCGCGGTAATCGCGGACGACGTCGAAGCCCATGACGCTGAGCTTCCCGGAGTCGGCGCGCGCCAAGCCGGCGAGGCAGGAAATCAGCGTCGTCTTTCCCGCGCCGTTCGGCCCGAGCAGGCCGAAAAACTCGCCTTCCCCGATCTCCAGAGAAATGTCGTCGATCGCGCACAGCGCGCCGAAAGTCTTTCTGACGTTCTGGAAAGAAACAGCGGTTCCCATGGCGGAAAAATCGATCGAGGGGATTCGCGGCGGATTAGTCGGATGGGTCGGATTAGTCGGCTTGGTCGGCTTGGTCGGCGGGAAGAAGCTCGGAGACGCCGTAGACCGCCGCGAGCGACCGCATGCTTTCGGGAAGCGCGGCGACGTGCAACGTCACACCGCGCTCCTTCGCGACGCGCAGCCAGCAAAAGACGGTCGCCAACGCCGAAGAATCCGCTTCTCCGACGCCTGAAAAATCGTAGGTCAGCGTCCCGGCGCCGGGACGCAGAAATTCTAGCCCCTCCCGATAAACTTCGGGCGCGTCGGCGCTCAGAAAGGGGCCGGAAAGGCAAAACCGCCCGTTGGCGCGCGCTTTTATCATCCCGGAAACCGCCGGGAGGCGCCGACCAAGTGCGTGCGACCGCGTCGAATTCTCATTTCTGAGACGCTTCCAGTTGTTTGTTTTTGTCGACCAGCATTTTCAAGAGGCCGTCGATCCCGTTGGCGCGCACTTCGGTCGAGAAGGCGTCGCGATAGTTTCCGACGAGGCTGACGCCGGCAACGGCGACATCGAAGACCTTCCACCCGTCGTCGTGCTTTTCGAGCGAATAATTGAGTGCGATCGGCTTGCTCCCGGGCTGGAGGATTTCCGTCCGGACGAGCGTTTCGGTGTCTTCCGGCGCGAGTTTCAGCGCCCGGTAACGGATCCCCTGATCACGGTACGCGGTCAAGGCGTTCGAGTAGGTTCTGACGAGCAGGATGTGGAATTCGTCGGCAAGGCGTTTTTTCTGCTCGGGCGTCGCGCGGCTCCAGTCGCGCCCGACGGCGAGCGCCGTCATGTGGTCGAAGTCGAAATGCGGAAACACTTTGGCTTCGACGAGTTCGAGGATTTTTTTCGTATTGCCGCTCTGAATCTCTTTGTCCTGGCGAACGATTTCGAGGACTTCGTCGGTCACCCTTTTGACGAGGGCGTCGGGCGACTCTTTGGCGAAGACGAGAAGGTCGTCGGCGAAGGCCGGCACGGACGGTAAAAGCATGAAAAACGGCAGAAGCAGTTTAATGCACAGGGATTTCATCGTAAATCGACTCCGGTTGAGGGCAGGGCGGTTTGGAAAAGAACGATTCCTTTTCCAGTTCATTCATGCTTTGATGCCGAGCCGCAGACAGTACTCGTGTCCCGCAAGGCGAAGTCGACATTGGTAGGGATGAACCGGGAATGGAATGAAACATCAGTCTTCGTCCTTGATCGCAGCCGCGCGCCCGTTCAGGTACAGGTTTCGGATGGTGTTGTATTTGTCGAAGGAGGCGCTGTCGAGCACTTTTTCGGCCTGCAGGAGCCGCGCGCGCCCTTCGAGCGTTCGCACGCCGATCAGGGTGTTTCGCGTGGCGTTGTCATGACGGATTCTGCGAACCGGGTCGACGGCGAAATCGACGCCCCACCCGAAGGTGTCGCGCGCCGTGCGCGGTCCGATGACCGGCCAGAAGAGGTAGGGGCCGCTATCGACACCCCAGACGCCCAGCGTCTGCCCGAAATCCTCGCTGTGTTTTTCCAACCCCATTTCGCTGGCGAAATCGAATATTCCGCAAAAGCCGAAAGTCGAGTTGACGAGGACCCGACCGATGTCGGAAAACCCCGCTTCGACCTTGCCTTGAAGGAAGTTGTTGACCGATATCCAGACGTCGCCGATGTTACCGAAAAAATTGCCGATGACGACGCGGATCGGGAGCGGGGTCAGCGTTTCATAGCCTTCCGCGACGGGTTTGACGACCGTGTCGAGCCCTTCGTTGATCGAGAACATCGCCCGGTTGAATCCTTCGTAGGGGTCGTCGGGGTGCGTCCCCGTCGCCGCGCATCCGCTCAATCCCAAGGCGACGCAAATTACGCAAAAAAATCTCTTCATCGAACAGCCTTTCCACTCACTCGTTTCAAATCGCCTGGGGCGCCGCGCCGCACCGCATGGTCCGCGACTCGTCTTTGCATGGCGGCGATTCGCGGTCATTTGTTGTTTGGCGCCCCTTCGGACGCTTTGTTCAACATGAACTGGCCGATCAATTTTTCGAGTACGACCGCCGACTGCGTCCGCGAGAAAGACTCGCCCGCTTTGAGCATCCTTTCGTCCCCGCCGACGTCGAGGCCGACGTACTGTTCTCCAAGCAGACCGGAAGTCAGGATCGACGCGTACGTGTCTCTCGGAAAATGATAACGCGCGTTGACCCTCATTGTCACGACGGCCTCGTAAGCGTCCGGGTCGAGGCTGATCGCGGCGATTCGACCGACGACGACGCCCGCGCTCTTGACCGGCCCGCGCACCTTCAGACCGCCGATATTGTCGAACTTCGCCTTCAGGGTATAGGTTTCACCCAGGTTCGCCGACGCGGCGTTGCCGACCCTCAAGGCCAGGAACAAGAGCGCGGAAAAACCGATGACAACAAAAAAACCTACCCAGATATCCATCAACTTGCGGCTCATTACAGTCCCCTGAACATAAAGGAGGTCAACACAAAGTCCAGCGCCAATATCGTCAGCGCCGAATTTACCACGGTCCGCCGGATCGATGCCGATACACCTTCGGCGGTCGGAATCGAATCGTAGCCTTCAAAAACGGCGATCAGGGAAACCGCGATCCCAAAAACGAAGCTTTTGATGATCCCGTTCCAGATATCGAGGCGAAAATCGACCGAGCTTTGCATCTGCGACCAGAACGCCCCCTCGTCGACGCCGATGACGACGACGCCGACCAGATAACCGCCGAAGACGCCGACCGCCGAGAAAAGCGACGCCAGGAGGGGCATCGAGAGGACGCCCCCCCAGAATTTCGGCGCGACGACGCGCGCGATCGGATTGACCGCCATCATATCCATCGCCATCAGTTGTTCCGTCGCCTTCATGAGGCCGATTTCGGCGGTGATCGACGACCCGGCGCGCGAGGCGAAGAGGAGCGCCGCGACGACGGGTCCGAGTTCGCGCGTGAGCGACAGCGCGACCATGATACCCAAAGCTTCGGCGGAACCGAAACGCTGGAGCGTCTCGAAGCCCTGCAATCCCAGGACCATGCCGATGAAAAGGCTCGATACGAGCATGATCAGCAGGGACTGGAAGCCGGAAAAGTACATCTCGCGGATCGTCAGGTGGATGCGGCGGAAGGACTGCCCCGAATAGAGAAGGATCGCCGCGAAAAAGCGCGCGACGAAGCCGAGCCGTTGGGCGATCTCGTTGACGGCGTGTCCGAGAGAGGCGATCACGCCCAGCGCGCCTTTGGAAGAGGGTTCAGGCATCGGCGATCTCCCGCGTCAATTCGTCCGCGAACGGCGGCGCGGGGAAGTGGAAATGCAAGGGGCCGTCGGTTTCGCCGTAAACGAACTGGTGAACGAGGGGGTCGGTCGAGGCGCGGATTTCGTCCGGCGTCCCGCGCGCGACGACTTCGCCGCCCGACATGAAATAAATGTAATCGACGAGGCCGAAGGCTTCTTGAACGTCGTGCGTGACGAGCAGAGTCGTCGCGCCGAGCGCGTCGTTGAGCCTGCGGATCAAATGACCGATCACGCCCATCGAGATCGGGTCGAGCCCGGTAAACGGTTCGTCGTACATGATGAGCATCGGGTCGAGCGCGATCGCGCGCGCGAGCGCGACGCGGCGCGCCATCCCGCCCGAAAGCTCGGTCGGCATCAGGGCGTGCGCACCGCGCAGGCCGACGGCGTTGAGCTTCATGAGGACCATGTCGCGGATCATCTCTTCCGAAAGCCGGGTATGCTCGCGTATCGGGTACGCCACATTGTCGAAAACGGAAATATCCGTAAACAGCGCGCCGAACTGGAAAAGCATCCCCATGCGCCGACGCAGCGCGTAGAGTTGCGCGTGCGGCATGTCGGGAACGGATTGCCCGTCGAGCAGCAAAGCGCCGCGCGCGGGCCTGAGCTGCCCGCCGATCAGGCGCAGCAACGTCGTTTTACCGCACCCGGAATTGCCCATGATCGCGACGAGCTTTCCGCGCGGGATATCCATCGCGACGCCCTTCAGGATGGCGCGGTCGTCGTAAGAAAAATCGAGCTGGTCGATCCGGATCAGACAGTCGTCGAAAAGCACTGGCAGACCTTGTGTTAAAAGCTATATTATACTCGAATCGAAAAAGGCGAAATCCAGAAGGCTTTTGGGCGCCCCGGCATCGCGCGGCTTTGCGGCCCACGGCGCGCGAAACTCAAGTCGGCGGCGAGCTTTTTCGTCCGCCGCCGACCCGCCGGTCATCGATTCAGAGTCTCATTTCGGCGCGGGCGGCGCCTCCGGGGATTCGGGCGCGGACACGTCCGCCGTCGGCAGAGCGCCGCCGATCAGACCGTTGATGTCGCCGCCGCGTATTCCGATTTCGGAGAGCAACGCGTCGACGACGGGCTGTTGCGCGCGGTAGCGCAGCATCGCGTTGGCCGCCTGGTCGGCCAGGTTCCCGGAAGCGTTCGCGCCGGTGGCGTCGCCCCCCGATCCCGCGCCGAGTCCTTCGACCTGAATGATCTTGATCCCTTCGATCGCCTCCATCGGCTTGACCGTCTGCGCGATGATTTCCGGCAGGCGCTCGATCAGGGCGAGCTTGATCTGCAGGGCGACCTGCGCGTCGCGCAAGACATTGACCGATTCGTTGACGAGGCGCTTTCCTTCGGCTTCGACGTTGTACGCGACGCGCTGCGCTTCGGCGCGAATGCGCACGGCTTCGGCCTGATCCAGCGCGGCCTCTTTTTCCGCCTGCGCCGCGACGGTCAGCGTAATCGCCTGCCTTTGCGCTTCCTGCTGGGCGACGACGAGCGCGACGGATTTGTCGCGCTCGGCCATCGCAACGTCGCGCGCGGTCTTGACCGATTCCTCGGCGCGCACCGCCAGCGCGCGCGCCTCATTGGCCAGACGTTCGGCTTCGGACTGTTCGCGCGACTTCACCGAGATCGAAATTTCCTTTTCCTGGTCGGCGAGTTTCGAGACGCGCTCCTGGTCGATCCGGCTGACCTGCACCTCGCGCTCGGCGGAAATCTGGCGCTGACGGATCGCCTGGTCTTTTTCGACCTCGTGCTCCTTCACCTGACGTTCGGCGATCAGGCGCGACTGGTCGATTTCACGCTGCGCGTCGATCTTCGCCTGTTCGGCTTCGCGCTGCTTCAGGGCCTGTTGCTGGATGATCTGCGCGGACTGCTGCGCGCGCTGGTTTTCGACCCGGAGTTGCTGCTCCATGCGCAAAAATTCCTGCTGGCGCGTGATTTCGAGGATTTCCTGCTCGGCGTCGAGATTTTTCTGCTGAACCTCGACCTCGGTATCCTGCTCGATCGCGTTGCGCTCCTTGCGGCGGCGTTCGGTCTCTTCGGTCAGCTTGGTCAGACCTTCGGCGTCGAAGGCGTTGTTCGGGTTGAAGAATTCCTTCGAGGTCTGATCGAGACTCGTCAGCGAGACGGCTTCGAGTTCCAGGCCGTTTTTGAGCAAATCCTCGGAAACGGCGTTCTGCACGCCCTGGACGAAGTCCTGGCGCGCGTCCTGCAATTGCTGCATCGTCATCGTCGCGGCCGTCGCGCGCAGGGCGTCGACGAATTTGTCTTCGACGAGTTCCTTGAGCAGGACGGGTTCGAGCGTCCGGTTCCCCAGCGTCTGCGCGGCGGCGGCGATCGCTTCGACCGTCGGCTGGACGCGCACGTAAAACGCGGCGGAGACGTCGACGCGCATCCTGTCCTTGGTAATCAGGCTCTCGTCTTTGGCGCGGCTCACTTCGAGCCGCAGGGTATTCATATTGACGCGGCAAATGTCGTGCAGGACGGGGAGAACGAGCGCGCCGCCGTCGAGAACGACTTTCTGCCCGCCCATCCCGGTACGGACAAACGCCATTTCCTTGCTTGAACGCGTATAGAGCCGGGAAAGAATGAATCCGAGGCCGAGAATCAGCACCAGAACCGTTCCAACCATAATCGCAAGCTCAATAATGGAGAAGATCATCGCAATTCCTCAAAATAAAAAGCCGTTCTTTTTTTCATCCGGTCAAACGCCGATCAAGCCCGCGTGCGGATTTTTGATCGCCTGGAACTTCATGCCGCCGACGCGCTTGACGAGCAGAATTTCGGTATTGGCCCCAAAACTGCACTTTTCATCGTCGGGTTCGACCAGAATGTAATGGAAGCGTCCGTACTCGTCGCGCACACGCGCCTGCGCGGCCACGCCGACGCGCGCCGTTCCGAGGACGACGATTCCCGCACGACCGACGAGCGAATCGAGCGAGACCGCTTGCGATTCGTCCTGCGGCAGGATTTTCAGCAGCACGGAGCCGCACACGCGCAGCGCCGGAATCGCCGCGAGGAAGGCGCCGCAAGCGGCAAGCCCCGCCGGGAGAAAATCGCCGGACACGCGGCGCGCAAACGCCTGGATCACAAAGCCGGAGGCCCCGAACGCGAAAAGGAAAAGAATCAGAAGCATCAGAAAGGGGACGCGCCCGACGTGAAACCAGGCAAGGAGAACGCTGGCGCCTTGTTGCGTCCCATCGAGCGCCGTGTCGGCTTCGACGTCGATCGACACGTCGGCGTCGGGCGACGCGTCGATGCTGAAAAACCCGGAAAGGTCACTCCCGCCAAACCCGAGCGCGGCGCCTTCGATCACGGTCAGGACGAGCATGACAATGAGCGACGCTGTAAAAGGCAGGCACTGTTCCGACAAAAAAAGTGACATCGTCGCCTCGCTGACCGGATGGATTCACGCCCCCCGCGTTATCCTTTTTCCTTGAGTGCCGCAAGGCGTTCTTCGACGCGGTTGCTGCGCGCCAGCTCGGACAATTCGCGCAGCTTGGCGGCGCTCGCGGCACTCGTCCCGGAAGAGATCCCCGGCAATCCGGTCTGATGCGCGAGAATACGGTCGAACACCGATTCGGCTCGCGCCATCTTATCATCAATCCGGCTTGCCGTCGCTCCGGGAACTCCAGACACTCCGGAGGCTCCGGAAGCTCCCGTCACGTCCGACGAATTTTGCGCGGCGCGCGTGGCGACGAACTGCCGCAAGCCCTCTTCCATCTCGCGCTTTTTCGCGCGCAGAGCGATCGCGTAACTCTCCATCTCCTTTTCCTCGGCGGTCGAATTGGAGATCGCCTGTTCGAGAATCGGAATCTGCGCCTCGATATCCATCTGTCTCGAAATCGCCTCCTTGGCGAGGTCGTCGCGCCCTTCGCGGATCGCAACGTCGATTTCACGGCTCAACTGCTCGTGGGACTGATTCTGCTCGGTCAGTCGCGTCACGGCCAGGTGCCGGGTCGCGGCGATACGTCCCAATCCCGCGCTGACTTCCCCGATGATTCCTTCGACCTCCCGGATCGCCTGCGCCATTCCGGCTTCCGGAGCGGCGTTTTCCAGCGCGTCGATCAGGGAATGAACGTTTCCGGCAACGATCCGCGCGACGCGGCTCTTGATGCTCTCTGCCATGGACTCCTCCTTTGTTCTCTATCCCCGATTCGGGGGGGTGGAAACAACTTCGACCAACTCGACGATGCGCGGCAGGCGCGAACGAATGATTCCGGGGTCGTAACACGGCGCCGAACTGCCGACCCCCAGGCGCAACAAGGCCTCGCACAACTGGAACGCACACTGCGCGAGCTGCGCTTCGAGTTTTTCGAGCGCGTCCGCGTCGCCCGCCGCGTCCTCGTACCCTTGCGTGCCCAGGGAAAAGATCAGCGCCAGCGTCTGCGGCACCCATTCCACGACCAGCGAAACGAGTTCCGAATGCATCCCCGAACGGAATTCGCGCCCATTGATCAGAGCCGTTGCCGGAGCGAGCAGGTCGCGCAGCCAGAAAAGCTCCGTGTCGTAATCGCCCGAGCCTTCATTCCGCTGTCGTGCTTCCGCGACGATAGCACGAATTTTGTCCGACGGCGTAAGCGCGTCCTTCATCGACAGCGACGCCAGCCATTCGATATCCGAAACCGGGAAGCGAACCCCGACGGTTTCCATTCGTTCTCTTGCCATACCTGTAGTTACCCGTATCGTCCGTTGGAAAATTGCTAACAAATGCTAGCTTTTGTTAGAATAGTGAAACATTTGCAAAAAAGCAAGTCAACAAGTCGAACGTCACCGCCACCGCGCCCGTGCGCACCGTTGTCACGGGCGGCGGCTCTTGAACGGGGTGCCGGTCATCTAGTCCACAACATCGCCAAGCTGCGCCTCGCACCCCTCAGCCACCATGACCCAGCGCCTCCAGTTTATCGCAAACGACGGCATCTCGTAGGGGCGAGGCATGCCTCGCCCCTACATCCGCCCCGATCGCACCATGCTTATTCACTTCCGGATTTTCACGATCCATTGCCCATTGTGCCGGATTGTCAATGATGTACTGACGAGCGTGGTTTAACGCATCGTCGTTGCGGATGACGTTTTCGTAATAATTGCGTTGCCAAACGGAGACGCCCATAACGCCGCGCGATTCGTTGACGCGCTTGGCGACGGCGGACTTGAACGAACCGATGATCGCGCCGATCGACCCTCGCGATGGGCCGGATGTGCGTCCCCGCAACGCATGTAGGGGCGACGCATGTAGGGGCGACGCATGTAGGGGCGACGCATGCGTCGCCCCTACGGAGGCATCGGCAATCACCACAATGCCATGGATATGGTTCGGCATGACGATAAATTCATCCGTTGTGACGTTGGGGAAATGTTTGGATATCGCACGCCAGACCGAAACGACAATTTCTCCCATGTCATTCAGTCGCATTTCGCCATTGACGATTTCACCCAACGAACAGGCGCGATCTTGTGTGCAGACGGTGATGAAATACGCTCCGGCCCTCGAATAATCGTAGCTTTTCAACCGGATGGAACGGCGGTGATGTCCTGCACTAGACGCCATAAGTACCCCCAATGTGTTGCAAACGGCGTCGCCCCTACAACCGCGCCCTGCCTGTTCGCCTCGTTGACGAGAACAGCGCGTTCGCTACGCAGCACGCCCGCGAGGTCTTCGTCGAGCATGACTGGTTCAGGCGCTTAAGATGTTCTGTAACGTGTTGATTTGAAACATCTTTCATTCTAAAAAACAGTTAAGCACAGTGCTCTGTGCTTAACTCTAACAGGACTTCCAAACTTGCGCCACTCCTTCGACTCACTCGCATCTCACCGGGAATGAGTTTTGGGAGAAGGGTATCGCGGAGGGTTGCGCACCGGGTAAGTTGAGTACGCATTGTGAATCTCCCGTTCGTGTGGTAAAAAAAGCAACATGGAAATTCCGCGCAAATGGCTCGTCCCCGAAAAACCGCCCCAGCTTTCCTGGGCGCGCTGGCTTTTTGGACGATTCGTCGTCGTATTGTGCCTCGTGACGGCGATCCTCCTCGGCGCGGGGATTGTCTTCAAAAATCGTTTCGCCTTCCACCCCGACCGTGAAATACTGATCACACCCAAGGACCTGAAGCTCAACTACGAAGAGGCGTGGCTCAAAACGCCCGACGGCCTGAGGATGCAGGCTTGGCGCATTCCGCCGCCATCGGGTGAGGTAGGCAGAACGGGCAGGACGGTCCTCGTCTTTCACGGCAACGGCGGGAATATGTCGCATTTTTCCCAATGGGAAGAACTCCACTCGCTGGGCCTGACGGTAATGACCATAGACTATCCGGGTTACGGGATGAGCGAAGGCGCGCCGAGCGAAGAGGGGACCTACCAGGCCGCCGAAGCCCTGTGGCAGTGGGCCGTCGAACGCGGCGCGTTGCCCGGTGAAATCATCCTCTACGGTTTTTCTCTCGGAGGAGGCGTGGCGTCCCGGCTCGCGCTCGATCACCCTCCGGCGGCGCTCGTCCTCGATTCGTCCTTCACGCGTCTGCGCGATGTTCCCGCGACGCACACGCCCGCGCTTTCTCCCCTTCTTCGCGTGATCCTCGGAAACGCCTTCGACACGAAAACCCGCCTCGAGACGATCCGTTGCCCCTTGCTCGTCCTCCACAGCCCGGAGGACAGGGTCGTCCCCTTTGTCCTGGGGAAGGAGGCTTTCGAATCGTACCGGAACAACCGGAAAGAGATGGTCGTCGGCACGGGCGGTCACCAGGACTTTTCGGAGAACCGCGCGCTCTACCTGAAAAAAATCCGCGACTTTCTGAACGAACTCCCCAAGCCGAATTCCGCTGCGCCTCAAGCCTCCGGGGCACGCCTCGGCGCGACGGAAAGCCCTCCATGATTCTTGAACCGGACCAGGCCGATCGCCGTCGCCGCAGCGAGACCGAGCCGATCCGCGCGTGCCTCGCGCCCCGCGTCGCGGCCTTCGTCGGAGACGGCGAAGAGCGCGCCACGTCCTTGCCGGGGCTGAGCTTTTCGAAGCTCGAAAAACCCAAGCCGCCCACGTCCTATCTGTACGATCCCAGCATTTCGATGATCATTCGGGGCAAAAAGCGCGTTCGACTCGGCGAGACCACCTACGTCTACGACGAGTCGCGCTTCCTGCTGACGGCGGTCAATCTCCCGACGACGACCGAGGTCCTCGAAGCCCGCCCTGACGCGCCGTATCTTTCCTTGCTCATGAGGCTCGACCTGGAAGCCGCTCGGCAAATGATCGCCGACCTCGCACCGCACGAAGCGAACACGCCGACGCAGGGAACAGCCATGGCGACCGGCCCCGCGACGGTCGAACTCTTCGACGCCGTCAAGAGGTTGATCGACCTGCTCGACAAACCCGAAGACCTCGTCCACGTGGGCGCTTTGATTCAAAGGGAAATCATCTATCGCATTCTCACGAGTCCCGCCGGCGCGCGCTTTCGCGAGACGGTTCTGCTCGGTACGCGAAGCCAGAGAACCGCCCGGGCGATCGCCTGGCTTCGGGAGAACTACACGCGGCGCTTCAAGGCCGAAGACTTGGCGGAACTTGCCGGCATGGGGGCGTCCACGCTGTATCATCACTTCAGGGCCCTGACTTCGATGAGTCCCTTGCAATACCAGAAACACCTCCGGCTGCACGAGGCGCGCCGGATTCTTCTCACCGAGGACGCGGACGCCGTCACCGCGGCGGTGCGCGTCGGCTACGAGAGCGCGACGCAGTTCAATCGCGAGTACCGTCGAATGTTCGGCGCGCCCCCGATTCGGGACGTGACAGCGCTACGGACAGGGATGCCAAGGCGCGCGACAAATTGACGCGTCGCCAAGCAAACGCCCGGAAGATCGCCCCCGGCTAAGGAATCGTCAAAAAATAACCGCCTGTTTTTTGACGGCTTGGACAAAAAAATGCAGACTTTGCCCGCCTTTTTTGGGAAGGAAAAGCAGGAGAAGCAAAAGAATTCCAAGGTCGGACTGGTTTTGCGTTGTCTTTACATGGTTTGAGGGTGGGCTTTGCTCACCTTCAAACCCTGATCAACCCGGCTAGGGTTTTACTTTTTGACGAATACTATTGCCGCCCGCCATTGGCGGACCACGTGCTCCCGGTAACGAAGCTGCTCGTTCCTTCCGCCAGCGTGACGTAAAGCGGAGCCATCTCCACCGGCTGGCCCATCCGCCCGATCGGCGTCAAGGCGTTGAGGTTTTCAACGTTGTTCGCGGGTGCTTCGAAGTAAACCTGCATCGGCGTCCAGATCGCGCCGGGGGCGACGCCGTTGACCCGGATGCCGTGCTGGGCGACCTGTTTCGCAAGCGCGCAGGTAAAGGCGACGAGCGCGGCCTTCGTGGCGCTGTAGGCGAGGAAGGCTTCGGAAGGCAAAAAGGCCGTGACCGAATTCGAAAACACGATCGCGCTTCCCGGCTTCATCACCGCGATGACGGCCTTCGACAACCAGAACGACGCGTACAGATTGGTCTTGATCACTTGGTCGAATTTTTCGCTCGGATGTTCGAGTATGTCGGGCAGGAACCACCCGGAGCCGGCGTTGCTGACGAGGATATCGAGACCGCCGAGTTCGCGTTCCGCCTCGGCGACGAGACGCTTGCAAAATGCTTCGGTGCGAAGGTCGCCGGGAATTGCGATGGCACTCCGGCCCTCGGCACGGATGAGTTTGATCACTTCCTCGGCATCGGGTTCTTCCTGCGGCAGGTAGTTGATCGCGACGTCGGCGCCTTCACGCGCGTAGGCGATCGCTACCGCACGACCAATTCCTGAGTCGCCGCCGGTGATCAGCGCGCAGCGACCGGCAAGGCGCCCGGACCCCCGATAGTTCGTTTCTCCGCAATCGGGTCTCGGCGTCATATTGCGTTGAAGCCCTGGCCAGACTTGCGCCTGCGTCGGCTGATCGTTCGGAAAGCGGGTCTGCGGGTCGATGAGCGGCTGGGCGCCGCGCGACGGAGGCGTCGATGCGCTTTCCGCCGGTCCCGGCAGCGACGCCGCCGCGAGTCCGGCGATGACCGCCCCCTTGATCATCGAACGACGTGTCGGGTCGACGCCGTCGTCGACGTTTGCGCTTCTTGTCTTTTCAGTCATTTCGCCCTTCCTCAAAATTATCGAGGAATCAAGCATCGCCGGAATACGCCTTCAGATGTGAGCCTGATTCTGCCGAATCATTGCCCAATCGTCTGATTTCTTTTCAAAGGGGGAATTTCCAAGCGGAGGGAAGTTTTTGATGAGTCACTGGGAGATTCAAGGTCCGCGCCGCGTCACGCCACACGCACGGTCACGGATTTCCCCAAGGCCCGCGCCGCCGCTTCGATCTGATCGAGCCGGCTGGCGTGATGGAGGTCGAAAAGACGGTCGACTTGCGGCATATGCCAACCCATGCGGCGGGCCAACTCGGACTTTTTGACGCCCTCTTGCGTCATTGCGTGGTAAACGCCCAGTTTGGCGCATTCGAGCGCCGACGGGCGAACGGTTTTTTGTCCCTTGGTCGGGCGGCCGGGCAAAGGCAAGGGGCGGCGGTCGTCGATATAAAACGACAAGCCGGTTTCCAGCGCGTCGACCGCGTTCAGCAAAGCCTCGTCCTCGTCCGCGCCAAAGGAGATGGCTTCCGGCACATCGGCAAAAGTGACCAACACCGTGCCGTTATCGTCCGGCGTCAGGGTGACAGGGTAATCAAACATGGCGCTTCCTCCTCATTGCAAACCAAGCTGGCGTTTGATGGCGGTCTCCAGCCCCTTGCCAAGCTCGGTCGTGCCGTGCATCGGCAAGGACGAATGTCTGCCGTTGAGCAAGACCTTGAGATGCGACCCCTTGCCCGGAAGGAAAGTCGCACCCTGTTGCTCGAGCCAGCGCTTCATCTGCTTGGAATTCATTCCGCAGACTATAACACTTCTGTTGTGTTTTACAAGAAAAAGTCCGCGTAGTACCAAAAAAGATAAGGTGCGCACCAGCCGCATTGCCGCTCACGCAAACACGGTCAGGTTTGGGTCAAAGCTGTGCGGGAAAGAAAAAACGCCGCAGGTCAGGGCGGCGCAAGTTTTTGAATCAAACAGGAATTTTGGTGGGCCCGCAGGGACTTGAACCCTGGACCAACGGATTATGAGTCCGCTGCTCTGACCAACTGAGCTACAGGCCCTAAAGGGCGGACACTCCCGCCCTTTTTCAAACTTTAGTTATGGTTGCTGTCGACAAAACTGCGCAACTTGTCCGAACGCGAAGGGTGGCGCAGTTTCCGCAGTGCCTTGGCTTCGATCTGGCGTATCCGCTCGCGCGTCACGTCGAACTGCTTCCCGACCTCTTCGAGCGTGTGGTCGGTATTCATCTCGATGCCGAAGCGCATCCGCAAGACCTTCGCTTCGCGCGGCGTCAGCGTGTCGAGCACGTCCTTGGTAATCAGGCGCAGGCTCGACGAGAGCGCCGCGTCGGTCGGCGCGAGCGTCGACGAATCCTCGATGAAATCGCCGAGGTGCGAATCGTCGTCGTCGCCGATCGGCGTCTCCATCGAGATCGGCTCCTTGCTGATCTTGAGTATCTTGCGGATTTTTTCCTCGGGCATGTCCATTTTTCGGGCGAGCGTCGCGGGATCGGCTTCGATGCCCGTTTCCTGGAGAATCTGCCGGGAAATGCGATTCATCTTGTTGATCGTTTCGATCATGTGCACCGGGATGCGGATCGTCCGCGCCTGGTCGGCGATCGAGCGCGTGATGGCCTGCCGGATCCACCACGTCGCGTAGGTGGAAAACTTGAAGCCCCGGCGGTATTCGAATTTATCGACCGCCTTCATGAGTCCGATGTTGCCTTCCTGGATCAGGTCGAGGAACTGCAAACCCCGGTTCGTGTATTTTTTCGCGATCGAGATGACGAGCCGCAGGTTGGCCTCGGTCATTTCGCGCTTGGCGCGGCGCGCCTTGGCTTCGCCGGTCGACATCCGCTTGTTGATTTCTTTCAGTTCCTTGAGCGGAATGCCGACGCGTTCCTGAAGCGACAGGAGCTTTTTCTGCTCTTCGCGGATATTCGGCGCGTTGCGCATGAGAACGGCCGCGTAGGGTTTGCCGGCGGGGACGGCAAGTTCGCTCTCGACCCAATCCAAGTTGAGTTCGTTTCCGGGGAAAACCTTGATGAAGTACGGGCGCGGCATACGCACCGCATCGACGCAAATGCGCTGGATCTTGCGCTCGCAGGCGCGCACCTCTTCGACCATCAGGCGAACCGAATCGCAGAGCCGTTCGATCGTCCGGGAAGTGAAGCGAATGCTCATCATCGTTTCCGAAATGTCGTTCCGGAGACGGATATAGTTTCTGTCCTGCGTTCCCTTTTTCGCAAGCGCGGCTTTTGCACGCGTGAAGAGTTTTTTGATTTCGGTGAGCTTTGCGAGCCCCTCTTCCTTCAACTTTTGCAGAGACGCTTCCACGTCCGCGCTTTCGGCGGATTCGGCGGATTCCGCAGATTCTGCGGATTCGGACACCTCGCCGGATTCTGCGGACTCTGCGGATTCGCCGTCGTCGTCGCCGACTTCTTCGGCCTCGGCGAGTTCTTCGATGATCTTTTCCGCTTCCGAATCGACCGAATCGACGAGACCGTCGATGAGTTCGTCGATCCGCATTTCGTCCCGGGTGATCCTTTCGGCGCAGTCGACGAGTTCGGCGATCGTCGTCGGGCACGCCGAGATCGCCTGGATCATGTGCTTCAAACCGTCTTCGATGCGCTGGGCGATCTCGCGTTCGCCTTCGCGGGTCAGGAGTTCGACCGAACCCATCTCGCGCATATACATGCGAACCGGGTCGGTCGTGCGCCCGAATTCGGAATCGACGTTCGAAAGCGCCTGCTCGGCCTGCTCTTCGACGTCCACTTCGTCCGCGACAGCCGACGGCGACGCTTCCGACATGAGCAAGGTCTCGGAATCGGGCGCCTCATCGTAGACGCGAATCCCCATATCGTTGAACGTCGTGATGATGCTTTCGATCTGTTCCGCGTTGACGACGTCGTCGGGAAGGTGGTCGTTGACCTCGGAGTAGGTCAAAAAGCCCCGCTCCTTGCCGAGTTTGATCAAGGTCTTGAGGCGCGTCTTCCGCGTCTCTTCATCGGCTGGAGACGGCCGCCTGCCCATTTGGGCCAGTAGCTCGGCGGTTTTCACCTTCGCCGATTTATAGTATGTTGCCTTTTCCCTTGCCATGAATGAATCTCGGAGAACGTTAAATTGAAAAACTTTATATTCTACCACAACTTATGATTCTTTTGGTTCCTTTCCGCGCGTGACCAACTTCAGATACCCGCTTTTTTCCTCCGCACTCAGTCCGTTGATCCCCATCCGCGCGACTTTCTTTTGAAGCGTTTCAAAATCGCGTTTGCGCCGAGCCTCGGAGAGGCGCTCCAACGCACCGGCGAATTCGGTTTCGATATCGTCTTCGACAAAGGGCGCCGCGATGAGTTCCGCAGCGGCCTCGCTGAAAAAACTTTCATTCGCGGTACCGCGCGCGCTTTCAAGCAAAGCCGCGCACGACGGGACGGCGCCCCCTTTCGCGGCGAAAATCGTTTCACAAAGGCTTTTCACCGCGCCGGATTCGGGCGGAGCCGCCGAGGTTTCGGAGGCTTCGGAGGCTTCGGGAGTTTCGGAAGCGTCTTCAAAGAATCCCGGCGGTAGCTGATACGCGAGTTCGGGTTTTTGCAGCAATAGCCGGAACAGACGGTTCCAGACCGAGTAGTTCCGCCTCGGCACCCTCGCGGGCGACGCTTGCGCGATCGGGGGGAGGCCGCAATGCCGCTCGATCTCCTGTGCCGTAAAGCCGCTGACGTCCCCCAGGCGCCTGACGATCTGCAAACGCAGGAGCGGCGACCTCAAGCGCTTCAGCAAGGGGCCGGCGGCCGACACGAGCGCGGCGCGGCCTTCGGCGCTCGACAAGTCTCCGCGCGAGGAAAGCTCGCGCAGCAAAAATTCGGAAAGCGGCGTCGCTTGGGCGATCAGGCGCTCGAAAGCGTCTTTCCCGCGTGCGCGGACAAAGCTGTCCGGGTCCTCCGGGTCGGGGAGAAAGGCAAACCCGACGGTCTTCGGTTCGACGAGCGATTCGAGCACATTTTCCAAGGCTTTCCACGCCGCCTTGCGTCCGGCGTTGTCGCCGTCGAAACAAAAGACGACACGGTCGACCTGGCGGAAGAGTTTCTTCACGTGCGCCTCGGTCGTCGCCGTGCCGAGCGTCGCGACGGCGTTCTCGACGCCGTGTTGCGAAAGCGCTATCACGTCCATATAGCCTTCGACGACGATCGCCGTGTTTTTTTCGCGCAACGCGGCGCGCGCCTGCGGCAAGCCGTAGACCTCGCGCCCCTTCTCGAAAAGCGGCGTTTCGGGCGAATTCAGATATTTCGGTTCGCCGACGTCGATGACGCGACCGCCGAAGGCGATGACTTCGCCTTTCTGATTGAAGATCGGGTAGACGATCCGGTCGCGGAAACGGTCGTAGAGTTGCCCCTGGTCGCTCCGAATGACGAGTCCGGCCGCCTGCAAGACGGGGCTGGCGTAATTCTCGAACTCGGCGTTCAGATTTTGCCACGCGTCAGGCGCGTAGCCGACGCCGAATTTTCGGGCGACCTCGCCCCCGACGCTGCGCGCCTTTAAATACGCGATGGCGCGTTCCGAACGCTTCATTTGCCCGTAATAGAATTTGGCGGCGCGCGCCATCGCCTCGGTGATATCGCTCAGATTTTGAGCGTCGTGCCGGCTCTGGGCTTCTCCACGCGCTTCACGCGCCTCGTCTTCGGGAATCCGCAAGCCCGCGCGGCCCGCAAGGTCTTTGATCGCGTCGATGAAACCGACCCCGGAATACTCCATCAAAAAACCGATGGCCGTCCCGTGCGCGCCGCAACCGAAGCAGTGGTAAAACTGTTTTCCGGGGCTGACCGAAAACGACGGGGTTTTCTCGCTGTGGAAAGGGCAACACGCGACGTAGTTCGCCCCCGCCTTTTTCAAAGGAAGGTAGCTATCGATCAGGTCGACGATATCCGTGCGGAAAAGAAGTTCCTGAATGAAGGATTCGGGGATCATGGCGCCTCATCCCTGTAGCGTCTCTTACGCGGAAAGGAGCGCCCTGACCCGCTTCGACAGTTCGGACATATCGGCGCGTCCCGCGATTCTCGACTTGAGAAGGCTCATCAGCCTGCCCATGTCGCCGACGCTCCGGGCGCCCGTCTCGGCGACGGCGGCGGCGATATGGGCGTCGAGTTCTTCGGGAGAAAGGCGGGTGGGCAGATAGACCGACAAAACGTCCGCCTCGAATCTCTCGGCGTCCGCCCTGTCCTTGCGACCGGCGATTTCGTACTGCTCGACCGCCTCGCGGCGCTGTTTCATCAGCTTCTCGACGACCGAAACGACAAGAACATCGTCCGCTTCGACCCGCTCGTCGACTTCCTTTTGCTTGACGGCGGCCAGCAAAAGGCGCAACGCGTCGCGCTTTGCCGCCTCCCGGGCGCGCATGGCGGATTTAATGTCTTCGGTGATGCGTTCTTTCAAAGTCATCCAAGCCTCCCTGACGAGTGATTTGGAAAAGAAACACGCGTCGGCGTTAAAGCACCGCCGACGCGATCGGAAAATGCGGAAAGCCGCCTCTCCTACCGGACAGGCGGCCTCGGCGACGGATAAATCCCGCGCTTACGTTCGTCAAAAAGTAAAACCCTACTTTTTGCCGGGTTGGTGGGTTTGAAGGCGGGCGAAGCCCACCCTTTTTTTCTCCAAGCCGTCAAAAAACGGGCGCTTATTTTTTGACGATTCCTTAGTAAAGCTTGGGCGGCAAAGACTGGCCGCGAATACGCTTGTGATGACGCTTGACCGCGGCCGCCAGTTTGCGCTTGCGTTCCGCGGTCGGTTTTTCGTAAAACTCGCGGGCGCGCAATTCGGTCAGGAGGCCGGTTTTTTCAACGGTCCGTTTGAAGCGGCGAATGGCCACCTCGAACGGTTCATTTTCTTTCAATCGAATGGCAGGCATCAATACTTTCCTAAGTGCGAAAACCGATGGTGAATGCTGAACTGCGTATTATAAACCTGGAAACCGCTTTGAGCACTGATTTTTCCCAGTTTGTAGCGAGTTTTCATTCTGTCGGGGTTTACGGCGCGTCGATGCCAAATCGAGCGTTCATCGTTCTCCCGACAGACGCAAAAAAGGCGGACAATCCTGAAAATCTCCAATTCAGGGTCGGTTTTCGATGAAAGCGGACAAAGCCATTGCGACGTACCGGCGCATGCGGGCGCAGCCCCTGTGGCGACTGCTTGCGTCCGACACCGGGCCGACCGTCATTGCTCTCTTGCAAACGCATCTCTTTGAAAACGAGCGGAGTCTTCCGGCTTCGATCTTTCTTGAGCGGATCGGCAGGGATTTGGAAGCGCTCCGCGCGCGCGGTGAAGACTTTCCGCAGACGGCGCAGGCTTACGTCGCACGCTGGCTTGCCGACGCTTATCTGGAGCGGCGCTTTCCGTCGGGCGCCTCGGAGGAGGAGTACGAACTTTCCACCGCGGCGGTCGAGGCGATTCGGTTTGTCTCCGGTCTGGAACAGCCGCACTCGGCGGCGACCGAGAGCCGCCTGACACTCGTGATCGAAGCCCTCTCCCGACTGGCCGACGATACCGATACCGACAAATCCCGCCGCATGGAACGCCTCATCGCCGAGCGGGCGCGCATCGACCAGGAGATCGACGCGATCCGGGAGGGACGGATGCGCGTGCTTCCCCATGCGACCGCGCTGGAGCGGGCACGCGAAATCATCACGCTCGCCGACGATCTGGCGGGAGACTTCCGTCGTGTCCGCGACGAGTTCGAACAGCTCAATCGAGAACTCCGCGAGCGCATCATGGACAACGACGGCAATCGGGGCGAGGTGCTCGATTCCCTGTTCGCCGGAATCGACCTGATTTCGGAAAGCGACGCGGGGAGGACGTTTTCCGCGTTCTGGCGCTTGCTGACCGACCCGGAACAGGCCGCCACGCTCGATCAATCCCTGGAGAGCGTCCTGTCGCGGGAGTTTGTGGGGCAACTCGACACCAGGGAGCGGCGATTCCTTCTTCGGCTGACGCGGACGCTTCTCGAACAGGGCGGGATGGTGCACGAAGTCCTCCAGACCTTCGCCCGCAGCCTGAAGCATTTCGTCCAGAGCCGTGAATACCTCGAACAGCGCCGGCTCAACCAGCTTCTGAAAGGCGCCCAGCGCGCCGCGCTCGCGATCAAAGACGAGGTCAGGGCCACGGAAACGCTTCAATACACGCTCGAACTCACGAGCAGCCGTTTGCACTCTTTCTCGCAATGGGTGCTTTACGACCCCTCGCTGCAATCCTTGCCCGACCCAATGGCCGACGGAGACGCGCCGTCGATCGATTTCGAGTCCATCGGCGAACTCGTCGCTCAATCCGAGATCGACTTCCGTACCCTGAAAGCCAACGTGCTCGCCGTTCTGGAACGACGGTCGCAGGCGTCGATCGCCGACATCCTGGAAGACTTCCCCGCCGCGCAGGGGCTCGGGAGCGTCGTCGGACTGCTTGCCCTGGGGTGTCGGCACGGTTTTTTGGCCGACCAAAGCGAAACCGTGGGCTGGATCGGGGGCGACGAACTGCGGCGCGGCGCCCGGATTCCGAAAATATTCTTTTTGAGGGAACGCGCCGATGAGCTGGTCTGAGGACGACGAAAACACCCTGCCCGACGGAGAAGAAGCGCCGGACGCGGCATCCCTTCCTTCCAACGCCCTTTTCATCGGCGACGGCGGCGAGTTGGCGTATGAAACGCGGCGCGCCCTGGTGCAACTCCTTGCGGGGCCCTCGCTCGACGCGCGTCGACACGCGAAACTCTGGCCGATCCTGATGCGGGACGAGGATTTGATCCGGCGCCGTCTCGCCGAACTCTTTCTAGAACTCATCATCGACCACGACGTGCAAGTCGCCTTCACCCGTCAGGCGGATACCGGCGACCTCGAAGCGCCGACTCTCCTGCGCCGCGCGCAACTGACCTTCGTCGACTCCGTTTTGCTGCTCTACCTTCGCCAGCGACTGGCGCAGGCGGATTCGCAAGGCGACCGCGCCGTCGTATCGACCGAAGAGGCCACGGAGTTCCTGACGCTCTACGAGCGCGCTTCGAACACCGACCGCGCGGGGTTCGCAAAACGGGTTCATGCCTCGATCGAGAAGATCAAGAAGCACAACATCCTCCAGAAGATTCGTTCCAGCGAAAACCGGTTCGAAATTTCGCCAACGCTGAAGCTCCTCTTTTCGGCGGAGGAAATACTGGCGCTGACGCATTTGTATCAACGCATGGCCGCGGGCGAGGCACCCGCGCGCGAGATCCCGCCCGATGCCGACGAGGAGGCCGAAGAATGAGTTTACAGCCCCGGACCGCCTCCTTGTTCGCCCGAGAACAATTCCGCATGTCGCGCTTGCAGGTTTTCAACTGGGGTACTTTTTCGGGTCTTCACGACATCCCGATCGGCGAACGCGGCTTTCTGTTTGTCGGCCGGTCGGGGACGGGGAAGTCGACGCTTCTGGACGCCTTCTCGGCTCTGCTCGTTCCGCCGCGCTGGATCGACTTCAACGCCGCCGCGCGCGAGGCGGATCGCAGCGGCCGCGACCGAAGCCTCGTCACCTATATGCGCGGCGCGTGGGCCGAGCAGAAGGACGGAGATTCGGGCGAAATATCCACCCGCACCCTGCGCCCGGATACGACGTGGTCCGCCCTCGCGCTGAGCTACCGGAGCGCGCAGGGTCAGTCCGTCGTCCTCGTCCAGGTCTTCTGGCTGCGGGGCAAGGCCAATGCCAGGGCCGATGTCCGGCGCCACTACCTCATCTTCGAGCGCGCTTTCGACCTGCGCGAACTCGCAGATTTCGGCCAGTCCGGCTTCGATATCCGAAAACTCAAGCAATCGTTCCCCGAAGCCTTCGCCCGCGACGAATTCCGTCCGTATTGCGAGCGATTCTGTCGTCTGCTCGGCATCGAAAGCGAGATGGCGCTGCGTTTGCTGCATAAAACGCAGTCGGCAAAAAATCTCGGCGACCTCAATACCTTCCTGCGCGACTTCATGCTCGACAAGCCAGAGACTTTCGAGGTGGCGGATCGCCTCGTCAGCGAATTCGGCGAACTCAACGCGGCGCACCAGGCGGTCGTTAGCGCCCGCGAGCAGGTGCAAACGCTTGTACCGGCGCGCGAACACTATCAACGCAGAGAGTCCCTGGTCTTGCAACGCGAGGGACTCGACGAACTCGGAGCCGGCGTCGACGGCTACCGGGAAACCCGACGCGCCGACTTGCTCGAACGGCACGTCGCGTCGCTCGAAGTGCAAGCCGACGGGGCGAAAGCCGAAGTCGGTCAGCGCATAAGCCTCCTGGACAACCACACCGCCGCCTTGCGAGACCTCGAAGAAAAACACCGCGAAGCCGGCGGCGACCGGATCGAGCGCTGGGAGGCGGAGAAGGCGCAACTCGAAACGCAGCGCGCGGATCGCGTGCGAAAGCGCGGGCAGGCGGAAGACGCCTGCAAGAATCTCGGCTGGAGTCTTCCCGATTCGCCTCACGCCTTTGCCGAATTGCTGGGTAAGGCACGGCGGGAAATCGAAAACCGGGAACAGCGGAGCAACGAAAGCCGCGCGGAGCAATTCCGTCTGGACAGGGAAAAGAAGGACGCCGAGACGGCGTTTGCTCAGGCGCGTAAAGAAGTCGAAGCTTTGAAGCGCCAGCCGTCGAACGTCCCCGCCGATATGCTCGAAATGCGTTCCGAGCTTGCCGTGGCGATCGGCGTCTCCGAATCCGCGCTGCCCTTCGTCGGCGAACTCATCGAAGTCAAACCCGACGAAGCCGGGTGGCAAGGCGCGATCGAGCGGGTATTGCGCGGGTTTGCGCTCTCGCTCCTCGTGGACGACCGCCATTACTCGGCGCTTGCCAATCACATCAACGGCATCCACCTTGGGCGGCGCCTGGTGTATTACCGAACCGGGCGCCCGGACGCTTGGCAGAAGAAGCCCCTCGGAACGAACTCGCTCGTCCTCAAACTGAACGTCAAGGAAGGCACGTATTCGGATTGGTTGCGCGCCGAGTTGCGGCAACGCTTCGATTACGCGTGCGTCGACTCGCTTTTGTCGTTCAAAAACGCCGACTGCGCGCTCACCCGGGAAGGTCAGGCCAAGCACAGCAAGACGCGGCACGAAAAAGACGACCGCCGAAGCGTCGGCGATCGACTCCATTGGGTGCTCGGATTCGATAACCGCGAGAAGCGCATGATCTTTCAGATGCAGGTGCAAGACCTTGCGGTCACGATCGCTCGCCTCGAAAGAGAGATCGACGCCCTCGCCGACGAGGACAGGAAGCGCGCGACGCGAGCGATTCAGTGCCAGACGCTCGTCAATCTCCAATGGCAAGAAATCGACCTGCCCCCCTTGCTCGACCGCATCGCCGCCGTCGAAACCCAAGTACGCGAAGCGCGCGAAGGCAACGCGACCTTGCTGCAGATCGGTGCGCGGATCGAGAAGCAAAAAGCGCTGGCCGACCGCGCCGACAAGGCTCTTCGAGAAGCGAAGATCGCACACGAATCGCTTCTCAAGCAGATCGAAGAAAGTTCGCGGAAACTCGTTTCGCTCCACGCTCTCCTCCACGATGCTTCGAGGCTTCCACTGAGTCCCCGTCAGATCGCGGGACTCGACGAACGCTTCGCCCGCCTGAGCGACGCCGTCAAGCTCGAAAACCTCGACCGGCTCACCACGTCGGTCGTGCAGACGCTGGGTAAAGAGGTCGAAGGCCTCCACCGCGCGATCGGCGATTGCGAGAAGGCGATAGAAACGCGCTTCGCCGACTTCAAACGGCAGTGGCCTACGGATGCCGGCGACGTCGATGCGAGCCTTGCCAGCGCGCCGGACTTTTTTGCCAAGCTGGCTCGGCTGGAAACGGACGGTCTGCCCGCGCACGAGCAAAGATTCTTCGAATTGCTGCGGAACCAGAGCCACCAGAATCTGGCGGCGCTTTCGACGTATCTGAACGACGCGCGAAAAGCCATCCTCGAACGGATGGAACTCGTCAACGACAGCCTCAGCCAAGTGCCCTTCAACGAGACGAGCACGCAACGCACCACCCTCCACATCGACGCGAGCGACCGGCAACTCGCCGAAGTCAAAGAATTCAGGCAAGAGATCCAGCAGACGCTCGGTCACGCCTGGAGCGAGGAACACGAGTTTGCCGAGACACGCTTCCTGGCCCTGCGCCGACTCGTCGATCGGCTCGCCAGCCAGGACTCCGAGCAAAAGCGCTGGCGCGAATCCGTGCTCGACGTCAGGAAGCACGTCGAGTTCATCGGACGCGAAATCGACGAGGCGGGCGTCGAAGTCGAGGTCTACCGCAGCGGCGCCGGCAAGTCGGGAGGCCAGCGCCAGAAACTGGCGACCACGTGTCTTGCGGCTGCCCTGCGCTACCAATTGGGAGGAAACGACCACGGCGTGCCTATGTACGCGCCGGTCGTACTCGACGAAGCCTTCGACAAGGCCGACGACGAATTCACCGCCTTGGCGATGAACATCTTCAATAATTTTGGTTTTCAGATGATCGTCGCCACGCCGTTAAAGTCCGTCATGACCCTCGAACCCTTCATCGGCGGCGCGTGCTTCGTCGATATCCGCGACCGTCGCGTTTCAAGCGTTCTGCTGATCGAATACGACGGCGACCGCCAAAGGCTGAAACTTCCCGAACACGCACGAGAGGAAGTGAGCCTTGAAACTTCCTGATGACGTCAGAGGAATACTTCTTCGCCGATTTCAGGGGAAACACCGCGCGTGGCTGATCGGCGAACTTGGCGAAAGCCAATGGCCCTTGGAGATCGCGCTGGGGATACCGACCGAGCGGGACGCCCTGCGGCAAGTCGAAGGCGTTCGCGCGTGGGTGACGGCGTGGCGGCGCTGGCAGGGAGTCGGCACACTCTCCTGGTGCGAGCGTCGCTGGAAAGCGCTCGGCGTCCAGGATTTGCCCGACAAGCTGACGCTGCGATGCCCTGAAGACGTCGCCGAGTGGGTCGGCGAGGCCGCGCGCTGGGCGCGAGCGCGGTCTCGCTACCGGACGCTCACGGCGCCTTGGCCGGTACTGGCTCAGAACTTGCCGAAATATTTTGACGTGCTCGCCGACTACGATGAGGCCGATTTTCGGCGACTCGCGGAGATGCTGGGGTGGATCGTCGCCCACCCGAACTCGAACCTCTACCCGCGACAAATTCCGGTGGCCGGCGTCGACAGCAAATGGCTGGAGTCACGCAAGGGGCTGATCTCCGAACTGATTGCGACGATTCAGGGCGACTCGGCGCGCGACGGCGACTTCTTCGGGCGCTGCGGCTTGAGGCGGCCGCCGCAGCTCGTCCGCATGCGCGTTCTCGACCCGAAATTGAGAGACCGCCTGGGCGGTCTGGGCGACATTTCCGCGCCCTGGGAGGACGTGGCGAGCCTCGACCTGCAGCCGACGCATGCCCTGATCGTCGAAAACCTTCAAACCGGACTCGCCTTCGACGAGTTGCCGGGCGCCGTCGTGATCATGCGTCTGGGATACGCCGTCGACGTTCTGGGCCGGATTCCGTGGCTGCGCCGCGCGCGGTGTCTCTACTGGGGAGACATCGACACGCACGGTTTTGCGATTCTCAATCGGGCGAGAAGCCACCTTCCCGGGCTGGAAAGCGTGCTGATGGACGAATCGACGCTGATGAATCACCGCGACTTATGGGTCGAAGAGAAAGACCCGCACGCCTCGACCGAACTGCCACTGCTCACCCGCGACGAACAAGCGCTTTATCGGTCGATCAAGGGAAATACGCGTGGGCAACGAATCCGCCTCGAACAGGAGCGACTCCCTTGGGACGCGGCATGGAAAACCCTGGAGGCAATCATTCGGAAACCCGCGTAGCTTGGGAATCACCTTGCGTCAGAAGATTCTTCCACTCCGCAAGGCAACAGATGAGATTCGCAAATCGCGTCGGCCAGCGCCTCCATCTCGGCGAGACGAGGCGTCGAGCGCCGCGCCGCAATCGCGATCGTCCGCGACGGGCAGGGTTCGATCACGGGACGGACGACGAGTTCCGCGTCGGACGCCAAGCCGTTTTTGACGGCCATTTCGGGGATCAGACCGAGGCCGAAGCCCGAATGAACCATTTCAACGAGCGTGAGCAAACTCGTCGCCTCGATCTCTCCCGAAGATTTTCGGTCGGGCTTGTTGCACGCAAAGAGGATGTGGTCTCGCAGACAATGCCCCTCTTCGAGCAGCAGCAGGCGGTCGATGATCCTCGGCGTGAGCTTGACGTTCTCTTCCGAAAGAAGCGGGTCGTCTTTGCCCCCGACGATCCAGAGCGGGTCCTCGAACAACGCTTTCGTCATGAATTTGTCCGTATCGTAGGGGAGCGCGAGCAAGGCGAAATCGATCTGCCCACGCTCCATGCGCGCGAGGAGGTTCGCCGAAAGGTCCTCGCGCAGCACGAGGCGCAGACCGGGATGGCGCCGACGCAGGAAGAGAAGCGTCTTCGGCAGGAGGAAGGGCGCGATCGTCGGTATGACGCCGACGCGAAGCGTCCCCGATTCCGCGCCGCCGTCGGTGGCAGCGAGGTCGACGAGGTCCTGCGCGGCGGTGAGCACGGTGTGTGCGCGCCGGACGATCTCGGTTCCGAGAGGCGTCATCAGAACCTTTTGACGGTCGCGTTCGACGAGACGGCGACCGAGCAAATTCTCAAGTTCCTTGAGTCCAACGCTCAAGGTCGATTGCGTGACGAAGCAGGCTTGCGCCGCGCGGTTGAAATTGAGATGCTCGGAAAGCGCGATCAGGTATTGGAGTTGCTTCAATGAGGGTAGAAAAGACATGAATGCGCTCCGTAATCGAATTCTTCGATTATAAGCAAGGAAATTATTTATTTCACAATTCATTTGGCGATTGCTTATAGTGGGAGGGATTCCAGAGTGTTTCGAGACAAGGAATCGTCAAAAAACAAGCACCTGTTTTTTGACGACCTGGACAAGAAAAGGTGGGGTTGCCCACCCTTTTTTGGAAGGGAAAGCAAGAGAATCCCAAGGCCGGACTGGTTTGGCGTTGTTTTTACATGGTTTGAAGGTGGGCTTTGCCCACCTTCAAACCCAAACTAATCCGGCAAAAAGTAGGGTTTTACTTTTTGACGAGTTTTTGACGAGTACCACAAGGAGCTTTTGATGCGGTTTTTCAGGAACGGGACGCGCACCCTCGACTACGTGTTGAAACACGCCTTCGCCGCCGCCGGACTCACGCTGGCCCTCTTGTCCGTCGTGGTCATGACGGGGATGACCGGCGCGCGAATCCTGTCGGGCGAGGCGATTCCGGGGCTGCGTTTCGCCTTCCTCGGCGGACTCGCCGGTCTCGTGGCAACGAGCGTCGGCGCCGTGCCCGCGATGGCGCTACGCGCCCTGCCGCAACGCGTCGAGGACGCGCTTTTGGGCGGCGCCGCGGGAATGATGCTCGCAGCCGGCGTATTTTCGCTGCTCCTGCCGGGACTCGAAGCCGGCGCGCTGCATCTGGGGAACAAGGGAGCGGGCGCTGCCGTCGTCGTTCTCGGAATGTTTCTCGGCGTCTTTCTGATGCTCGGAATCGAATCCTTTCTTCCGCACGAACACGCGAAATCGGGGCCCAGCGGCCTCGGTTACGAACGTTACGACCGCATATGCTTGTTTGTTTTTGCCATTGCGGTACATAATCTGCCTGAAGGCATGGCGATCGGCGTCGGTTTTTCGCAAGGCGACATGGGTATCGGCCTTCCATTGACGACGGCAATCGCATTGCAGGATATCCCCGAGGGACTCGCGGTCGCGCTGGCGCTTCGCGCCGCAGGGCTTACGCCGGGTGCGGCCGTCGTGATCTCGGCGGCGACGGGTGTGCTTGAACTTCTCGGCGCGCCGATCGGCGTCGCGCTGTCGAGCGGTCTGCCGCTGGCCTACCCGGTCGGGCTGGGCCTCGCGGGCGGAGCGATGATTTTTGTCGTATCGCATGAAATCATTCCGGAGACGCATCGGAATGGACACCAGACCTCGGCGACGCTGGGTTTGATGATAGGTTTCGCCCTGATGATGGTAATGGATACCGCGTTGGGGTGATTTTTTGACGAAGGAGAGCAAAATGAGCAAGAAAAAAGGAAATCCGGTTTCAATCAGCATCGGCATTGATGAAGAAGAACGTGAAAAAATCGCGCAAGGGCTCTCGGCCCTGCTTGCCGACAGCTACGCGCTTTACATGATGACGCACAATTTCCACTGGAACGTTACCGGCCCGATGTTCAACACGCTGCACCAGATGTTCATGGATCAATACACCGAACAATGGGGCGCGCTCGACACGATCGCGGAACGCATCCGCGCGCTGGGTTATCCGGCGCCGGGTTCATACAAGGAATTCGCCAAACTGACGACGATCAAGGAAGTCGAAGGCGTTCCCGAAGCGATGGAAATGGTCAGGCTTTTGCTCGACGCGCAGGAATCGACGGCGCGCACCGCGCGCAAACTGTTCTCGGTCGCGGACGCGGCCAACGACCAGCCGACGGCTGATTTCCTGACGCAGCGCTTGCAGGTACATGAAAAAACCGCGTGGATGCTTCGCAGCCTCATGGAAAGCTGAAAACCTCTCGCAGTCGTAAACGCGGCGCGCCCGAAGGCCGGAAACGGTCGGCGGGCGCGCCGGTTCAGGGATCAGGTCAGTTTTCTTGAAAAGCTGCGTTGAAAGATGCGATCATTCCCAGAAAATTTTGAATGCTTGATCCTTGGGGAGGCACATTTCGGTGTGCCAAAAATTGTTGGGCGCACCATTACCATTCCAGTAATGCATTTGCCTGTGCATGCCTATGGACGGCACCCATTTTGCGCCGTGTTCCCCGATGCCGTGCGGAAAAACCGCTGGTCCCCGACATCCGTCGTCTGTACTGAAGAAACCTGAGAAAAGGAATCAGCGATTCCTGGCGTACTCGCTGCCAATCGCTTCCAGTCCCGCCATTGCAAACCGGTGCAGGTGTTCGACGATCACTTCGCGCGGCATCCGCTGGACTTCCTGTATGGGGCCGGGTATCCCGCGCCTGCCGATGAGTAGCGCGACGCAGGGCGTCACGACGCTGAAAAGGCAGCGCAGAAGCGCCGGATCGTCGACGGGGATGCCGGTGATGTCTTCGAGGATGGACAGGACGACCGAGGCTTTCATCGGCACTTCCAGCTCGAAAAGAACCTGAAAATGAGACGAGGGCGCAAGCGCTTCGGCAGCGATGACGGTCAGATCCCAGCCCGTGCCGCCCTCCGTCGCTCTTTGAATCAGTTTGTCGATCAGCATTCTGAGCTTGTCCGCGGCGGGTAAGGCGCTTTGCGCGAAGCGTTGCAGGTCTGCCAGATCGAGCAAACGGCGATGCGCCTCGACGAGGACGGCCTGGTAGAGACCGTCGCGGCTGCCGAAGTGGTAGTTGATCGACGCCATGTCCGCGCCGGCACGCGCGGCGATGGCTTTGCTCGTCGTTTCGACGAAGCCCGACGCGGCGAAGAGTTCGCCCGCCGCTTCGAGTATCCGGGCGCGCGTCGCTTCGCCGTCCGCACGCGGCGCGCGCACGGCCTTGGTTTTTCCTTCCTTCCTCACGAGTGGCATGATTCCTCTTGATTGCGCCGGTTCAAACGCGGAAAACAGTAGTCAAGCGCTGTTTCCGGGATTATATTCCACGGAGCGCGTTTGGCTGGACTCCAGAATCGGCGATGCGTTTTTTTCTCTTGATTTACAATGACTTGGCTCCGTTCCGCCCGACGGATGCGGCGCGGGATCGTTTTGGCTTCCTTAAATTAAATATAAATTAAATTTAATTTTGTGTATACTTTTCGCTCAATGGCTCCTGAGGTCTTTGGACACTCGACGACGATGAAGAAGGCTTTTCTGTCTCTCGCGGCGATTGCCGCCTTGGCGCTTCTGGCGTGGGCGTGGCTGCACTTTGCCGCCCGCGACCGCGATAACGCTTTGACGCTGTACGGCAACGTCGATATCCGGCAAATTTCGCTGGCGTTCGACGGCAGTGGTCGCGTACTCGAACTGCGCGTCGACGAGGGCGACAGGGTCAAGGCGGGCGACGTGCTCGCGACGCTCGATACCAGGACCTTGTCGTTGCAAGCCGAATACGCGCTCGCGCAGATCGGCGTCCAGCGGCAGAACCTGCTCCGCCTGCGCAACGGCTCGCGGCCCGAGGAAATCGCGCACGCGAGGAGTTCTCTTTTAGCCGCGCGCGCCGAGGCGCAACGCGCGCGAAAGGATTTGGCGCGTCTCTTGAGCATCGCCGAGAACACGAAGGACCGCGGCGTCAGCGCACAGGACCTGGATCGGGTAAAAACCGCCGCGCGCGTCGCCGACGCGCGGGTAGAGCAAGAGCGCAACGCGCTGCGTCTTGCCGAGATCGGGCCGCGCGAGGAAGACATCGCCGCCGCCAAAGCGCAACTCGAGGCGTCCGAAGCGCAACTCGCGCTCTTGCGGCATCAGATCGCGCAGGGCGAACTCAAGGCGCCCGCCGACGCGGTCGTGCGTTCGCGTCTGCTCGAACCCGGCGATATGGCGACGCCGCAAAAGCCGGTATACGCGCTCGCGCTGACGCACCCGAAGTGGGTGCGCGTCTATGTCGCCGAACCCGATCTCGGCAAGCTCAAGCCCGGTCAGGCCGCGCGCGTGACGACCGACAGCCGCCCCGACCCCCCCATCGCCGGCAAGGTCGGCTACATCTCGTCGGTCGCCGAATTCACGCCGAAGTCGGTGCAGACCGAGGACTTGCGCACGAGCCTCGTCTACGAGCTACGCGTGATCGTCGAAGACGCGGACGACGCGCTGCGCCTGGGACAGCCGGCGACCGTCGAACTGACCGTCGGCGACGCGCAATGAGCGAATCGGTCCCGATCGTCGTCGCCGAGGGCATCACCAAAACTTTCGACGCGCCGGGAGGCGGGCGCCTCACCGCCGTCGACGACGTGTCGCTGTCGGTGCGCGCGGGCGAACTGACCGCGCTCGTCGGCCCCGACGGCGCGGGCAAGACGACGCTGCTGCGGATGATGGCGGGGCTGCTGAAGCCCGACACCGGGCGTTTGTACGTACTCGGCGTCGACCTTGCGAAAGAGGCGCAATCGGTGCAAGACCGCATCGGCTACATGCCGCAGCGCTTCGGCCTCTACGATGACTTGAGCGTACGCGAAAACCTCGATTTGTACGCCGACCTGCACGGTGTACCGGAGGACGCGCGGCGGACTCGCTTTGCGCGTTTACTCGAAATGACCGAGCTTGCGCGCTTTGTCGATCGTTCCGCCGGGAAGCTCTCGGGCGGGATGAAGCAGAAGCTGGGTCTCGCCTGTACGCTCGTGCGCCTGCCCGATCTCTTGCTGCTCGACGAACCGAGCGTCGGCGTCGACCCTCTGTCGCGGCGCGAGCTTTGGAAGATCGTGCGGCAGCTCGTCGACGCCGAAACCTTGAGCGTCATCGTCAGTACCGCCTACATGGACGAGGCCGAGCGCTGTGCGCAAGTCTTCGTGATGAACGAGGGCAAGATGCTGGCCGAGGGCGTCCCCAAGGCGATGGCCGAAGCCGCGCGCGGACTGACCTTCGTCGCGCAGCCGCCCCCCGGCGCGACGGCGCGCGAACTCCAGGCGCGGCTGATCGACGCCGACGCATTGATCGTCGACGCCGTCCCCAGCGGCGGCGCGGTGCGCTTCATCCGGCAACCCGAAGCCGACGAGCGCGCGGTCGATGCGCTGCTCGACGGAATCCGCCGGCAAGCGCGCCCGGAAGAACTCGAAGACGCGTTCATGATGCTGCTGCGCCGACATCGCGGCGACGACGGCGCCGCGCCGCCGCGCGTCGCGCTGCGGACCCCCGCCGGGGGCGTCGGCGAACAAGCGGTGATCGTCGTGCGCGACCTGGTACGCAAGTTCGGCGACTTCACCGCCGTCGCCGGCGCGTCGTTCGAAGTCGCGCGCGGCGAAGTTTTCGGTCTGCTCGGCCCCAACGGCGCGGGCAAGACGACGACCTTCCGCATGTTGTGCGGCCTCTTGCCGGCGACGAGCGGCCACCTCGAAGTCGCGGGGCTGAACCTGCGTACCGCGCGGGCGCGGGCACGGGGGAAAATCGGCTACGTCGCGCAGAAATTCGCCTTGTACGGCAATCTCACGGTACGCGAAAACCTGGAATTCTTCGGCGGCGCCTACGGTCTGCGCGGGAAGGTACTGCGAGAGCGCGTCTCCGCCGCGATCGAAGCCTTCGGGTTGGAAGCGGCCGCTGTCAGCGGTATCCTGCCCCTCGGTTACAAGCAACGCCTTGCGATGGCGGCGGGTCTCCTGCACGAACCGGAAATCCTGTTTCTCGACGAGCCGACGAGCGGGATCGACCCGCTCGCGCGCCGCGCGTTCTGGCGCACGATCACCGCGCTCGCGGCAAGCGGCGTGACGATCGTCGTCACGACGCATTTCATGGAAGAGGCCGAATACTGCGACCGCATCGCCATCCTCGACGCGGGGCGGATGCTGGCGCTCGGCACGCCGCGCGAGGTGAAGGAGCGCGCCGGAGACGCGGACGGCGACATGAACGGCGCTTTCATCGCCATCGTCGAACACGGCCGCGTTCGATCGGGAAACGTTCTGGAGGCCGCCGCGTGAGCGCTTTCCCGTCGTCGCAACGCGCGCCGGGTTTCGTCCGCCGCTTCGTCGCCCTGCTGCGCAAGGAAACGCGGCAGTTACTGCGCGACAAGAGCAACCTCGCCGTGGGTCTCTTGCTGCCGGTCGCCTTGATCCTGCTGTTCGGCTACGGTCTGTCGTTCGACGTGAAGAACGCGCCGATCGCGGTGGTGATGGAAGACCGCTCGCCCGCCGCGCGCGAAGTCGTCGAAGGTCTGCGAGGCACGGAATACCTCGCGCCCGTGTTCGCCTCCGACATGGCCGAAGCCGAACGCCTGATGCGCGCGCACGAGGTCGACGGCATCGTGCGCGTTCCGACCGACTTTTCGAGGCGCTTGAACACCGGGGACGCGCGCATCCAGTTGTTGCTCAACGGCGTGGATTCGACTTCGGCAACCGTGATCGAAGCTTACGTGACCGGCGCCGTCGGGATCTGGGCACAGCATCGTGCCGACCGCGCCGGCAACAAAGCGTCGGTCGGCGGTAGCGTCGAGGTGATGCAGCGCGTGTGGTTCAACGAGGCCGGCGAGAGCCGCTGGTATCTGGTGCCGGGCTTGGTCGTGCTCGTGCTGACGCTGATCGGCGCCTTCCTGAGTTCGATGCTGATCGCGCGCGAGTGGGAACGCGGCACGCTCGAATCGCTCTTCGTCACGCCGGTTCGCCCGCTCGAAATCGTCCTCTCCAAGCTCGTGCCCTATCTGGTAATCGGCGGGATCGATCTGGCGATGTGCTTGGTGGCCGCGCGTTTCCTGTTCCGCGTCCCGATCCAGGGGTCGCTCGCGGTCATCGTCACGGCGTCGATGCTCTACCTGACCGTATCGCTCCTGCTCGGCCTGTTCATCTCGGCCGTCACGCGCAACCAGTTCGACGCGAGCCAGTTGGCGATGCTCGCAAGCTATATGCCGGCGACGATGCTCTCCGGTTTTGTGTTCGACCTGCGCAACGTCCCGGCGGTGATCCGCGTCGTCGCTCAGGCGCTGCCGGCGACGCATTTCATGGGTCTCGTCAAGACGCTTTTCCTCGCCGGAAACAACTGGCCGATGATCCTGCGCGACTGCGGAATCCTCGCGCTCTACGCGCTCGCGCTCGTCTTCGCCACGCGCGCCCGCCTGCAAAAGACGCTGGAGTAGCTACCTCATGGAAACCTTCGTCTCGTCTCTCGCGCAGATCGGCGCGCTCATCCGCAAGGAGTTGCTCGCGCTGCTCAAGGAGCCTTCGAGCCGCGCATTGATGTTCTGTCCGGCGCTGATACAGTCGCTGCTCTTCGGCTACGGCGCCACCTACGACCTCGTCCACGCGCCGTACGCGGTGCTGGACTTGAGCGGCGGACGCGCGGCGACCGAACTCCTGGCGCGCGTCGACGGGACCGGCGTCTTCGTCCGCACGGCGACGCTCGCCTCGCCGACGCGGATATCCGACGTGATCGACGACTACGACGCGCTGATGGTCTTGAGCATCCCGTCGGATTTTCAGGATCGCCTGGACGCGGGGCAGCGCGCGCCGCTGCAAGTGATCCTCGACGGACGCAACTCCTCGACCGCGGGTTTGGCCGCAGGCTACGTCGGCACGATCGTCGCCGAATTCAACGCTTCGCTCGGCGGCGGAGTTTCGGGCGTCCGCGTCGAACGGCGCGCGTGGTTCAACCCCAACCTGGAATCGCGCTGGAACATCATGCCGGCCCTGATCGGCGCGCTGAGCATGTTGCAAACCCTGATGATCGCGGCGTTGTCGGTCGCGCGCGAGCGCGAACAGGGGACTTTCGACCAGTTGCTGGTCACGCCGCTGACGCCGATGCAGATACTGATCGGCAAGGCCGTCCCGGCGATCCTGATCGGGCTGATGCAATCGACGATCATCCTCGTGATCATCCGCTTCTGGTTCAGGATTCCGATGAACGGATCGCTGGGCGTGTTGTATCTGGGGCTGCTGACCTTTACCGTCGCGTCGGTCGGCGTGGGGCTGTCGATCTCGGCGCTGTCGCTGACGATGCAGGAGGCGATGCTTTACTCCTTCCTGCTGATCATGCCGCTGATGCTCTTGTCGGGCCTTTTGACGCCGGTGCGCAATATGCCGGAAGTCCTGCGGATCGCCACTTGGGCGAATCCACTGCGCTTTTGCACGAGTATCGTCCGCCGCGTATATCTGGAAGGTGCGGGTCTGTCCGACGTGGCGATCGACTTCATTCCGCTCCTGATCATGGGCGCGATCACGCTGCCGCTGGCGGCGTGGCTCTTCCGCAATCGTCTTTCCTGAGTCCGGGGTTCGACCGTGTCCGATTTTCACTTCCCTCCGCATCTTCCGTATCGTCCGTATCATCCGTATCGTTCGCTGCCTCCGGCTTCCTTCCTGCTTGCGCTGGCGCTGGCCGCTTGCGCCGCCGGCCCCGATTTCGTCAAACCGACGCCGGCATCCCCCGACGACTGGACGAGCTGGCGCAGCGGCGACGAATCGCTACGCGCGCCCGTCGACACCGGCGAAACGCTTCCGGCGCGGTGGTGGAAAGTTTTCGGCGACCCGGTGCTCGACCGGCTATTGCAACGCGCGTTCGACGCCAGCCCGGACCTTCAGACCGCCGCGCTGCGTTTCGCGCAGGCGCGTGTGCAGCGCGCTACCGTCGCGGCGCAGCGCGGACCGGCAGTCGAGCTCACCGGAAACGCCACGCGCCAGCGCCAGAGCGAATGGGGCGCCGCGACGCGCGTATTCAACGCGCTCGGCGGCGGCGCCGCCTCCGCGTCGACGCCGAACGCCGCGCAACTCCTGAGCGAACCCTTCACGCTCTATCAGGCCGGGTTCGACGCTTCGTGGGAACTCGACCTCTGGGGCCGCGTGCGCCGGTCGATCGAAGCCGCCGACGCCGACACGGCGCAATACGCCGCGCTCCTCGATCTTGCCGGTTTGAGCCTTTCCAGCGACGTCGTACGCAATTATCTGGAGTTGCGTACGACGCAGCGCCTGGTCCGGGTGATGCGCGACGACATCGCCGCGCTGCAGGAGCGCCTCGAACTCGTCGACGCGCGCGTCCGGGGCGGCGTACTCGACCACCTGGACCTGGAGCGCCAGCGCGCCGAACTCGCCGCGATGAAGGCGCAGTTGCCGGGTCTTTTGGCACAGGAAGGCGCCAGCGCGAACCAGATCGCGCTGCTGCTCGGCGAACGCCCCGGCGCTTTGCGCGACGAACTTGCGCCGCAAGCCGTGGCGGTCGAATTCACACCGCCCGACCTCGCGCTCGGCCTGCCGTCGGAAGCGGCCTTGCGGCGTCCCGACATCCGCGCCGCCGAAGCGCGGCTGCACAGCGCGACCGCGCGCATCGGCGTCGCGCAGGCCGATTTGTATCCGAGCATCCGCCTCGGCGCAAGGTTCGGCTACGAATCGTATTTGAGCGGCGAATTTTCCGACTGGGGGAGCCGCGCTTGGTCGGTCGGCCCCAGCCTCGCGCTGCCGCTGTTCGACCACGGACGCCGCAAGAGCGTGGTGCAACTGCGCGAACTGCAACAGCAGGAAGCGGCGATCAACTATCAACAGACTGTGCTGAAGGCGTGGCAGGAGATCGACGACGCGCTGAGCGCCTACTCCGCCGAGCGGCAAGAGCTGCGCGAACTGAAGGAACGCGAGCGGAAAGCCCAGGAGGTCTGGCAGCTTGCGCTCGCGCGCTACGACGGCGGCGTCACCGATTTCATCGCGGTGCTCGACGCGCGGCGCTCCTATTTGCAGGCGCGGCGCGAGCGGATCACCGGCGAAGGACGCCTGGGGTCGCGCTACGTGACGATCAACAAGGTCGTCGGAAACACACCGCCGAGTGCCGATACGGCGCACTGACCCGATGCGCGCCCTGCTTCAAGCGTTCATCGTCCAGGGCGAATCCATTTGAAAAAGCCCGGCAAAGACGGCAAGGGGGGCTATGACTTTTGGGGTTGCTCCGGCTGGCCGGAGTGCGATGACCGTTCTGTAGCTTAATTAAAACGTATCAAATATAGGGCGGGCTTTCTTGGAATACTGGAAGTCCGTCCTATATTTTTTTTATGAATGACTAAGGCTGTCCAAGCAACTGATAATGAACTTCCCTGCTCTCGGTATTGTATGGCCCGTCTGTTTCTGATGGGGAGCTGCGGTATCGCGCTGGAGATATACCAATCAACCTTTTGAAAGCATTGCTGAACGCGCTTTCAGACGTATACCCCAATAGCCCAGCTAAAACAGAGATTGGAGTGTCTTCTTCCCTAAGTGCCTGTTTCGCGAGGCGCATACGCCATTCGGTCAGGTAGGTGAGCGGCGGAACACCGGCAACCGC
>JAISAZ010000106.1 GCA_031266435.1 Accumulibacter sp. | reverse complement strand
ATCATCCGCAGGCTCATTCTCAATGCGCTCAAACTCGATAAAACGCATCCGAAGAAAAGCGTTCGTTCGCGACGCAAGAGAGCCGCTTGGGATGACGATGAGCGGATGCGTGTCTTGGGTATGGCTCCTTTATGATCTTTAGGTGCAATCGCCCTGCTCCAACCCTGGACACATGAAAGTTCATATGCGTATTCTCTCTTGTCTTCTGATGTTTCTGGCAACGTCCTCTTTTGCCGCGGAATCTTCCCCCACGTGGAAAATGACTTTTCCGGAAAATGAGGTTTGGAAAACAGCGTTTGAGCAAAAACGAGGGACTGAGTATTTGGTCGAACTGACCCAAGGAGGTGAGAAAATAGAATCCTGGACTCAGTTGGTCACTCAGTCATACCGAATTTTTCCAAAAGAAAGGTTTCGCGCCCTTGTCGAATTGACAGTATCCGGGCTACGGAAAGATTGTCCGTCTCTTCAGACGACTTTCCTGAAAAATGAGCCTTTTAACGTGATTTATCGTTGGAGCGATGGCGGTTGCGGTGGTTTCCCGGCGCAGGAAGCGATCATGAGATTCGACTATGTTGAAAACGGGGTCGCCAATTTGCAGTATGCCTACTATAAAAGCAAGGCCAATCCCAACTTCGATCTGTGGATAAAGTATATTTCTGACGCGGAGCTTGTCAAATAAAACACGCCACGCCTGAGCTTTTTCAACTCGGCCGGCGCGGTAGGCCGAACCTTGTCCTCCGGCCTCTGATGTTGGGCATCGTTGCGCTCACCCCAACCTATAGTTCAGAGGACAGATGTCAGGTATCAGGGATCAGATGAAAACCGATCGCCATTTTGTTGCTTTTCCCCGGCGGCGAAGCCGCCGCTGACCGATCTGATCCCTGTCTCCTGATTCCTGATACCTGATACGAGGCGCCGGGATGTTAGAATCGGGAATAAACCTTATCGCTCGGTAAAGCTCATGGGCTACGAACAGATTGCCGCGGTCGACCTTGGGTCGAACAGCTTCTGCATGCAGATCGGGCGCGTCGTGGACGAGCAGATCTACCCACTCGACGTGCTCAAGGAGTCGGTCCGTCTGGCTTCCGGGCTGACGCCGGACAAAAACCTCGACGAAGCGGCGCAGTTGCGCGCGATCGAGACCTTGTCGCGCTTTGGTGAGCGTTTGCGCGGGTTTCAGCCCGAAGCCGTGCGCGTCGTCGCGACGAATACCTTCCGCGTGGCGAAAAACGCGAAGGCGTTCATTCCCAGGGCGGAGAAGGCGCTGGGCTTCCCGGTCGAAGTCATCGCGGGGCGTGAGGAAGCGCGCCTGATCTACCTCGGCGCCTTGCAGGCGCTGCCGTCGCCCGAAAAACGCCTTGTCGTCGACATCGGCGGCGGTTCGACCGAACTGACGATCGGCCGGCAGGCCGAAACCTTTTTGATGGAATCGCTGTTCATGGGTTGCGTCAGCTATTCGCTGCGCTTCTTTCCCGACGGGCGCGTCGATAAGGAGAATTTCAACGAAGCCGAGGTCGCCGCGGCGCGCGAAGTCCAAACGATCGCAAAGACCTTCCGAAAAGCCGGATGGTCGGAAGTCGTCGCGACATCGGGGACGGCGCACGCGATCGCGATCCTGCTCGAAGAGAACAAGCTCAACCCCGACGGGCGCGACGGCATCAGTTTCGAAGGCCTCGCCAAGTTGAAAGCGCTGATCGTCCGCGCCGGGTCGGCGGGCGACGTCGCGCTTTCGGGGCTTCGCGCGGACCGCGTTCCCGTCTTCCCCGGCGGCATAGCGATCATGCTGGCGATCTTTTCGGAACTCGGCGTCGACCGGATGGTCTATTCCGACGGCGCCCTGCGGCTCGGCGCGCTTTACGACCTGCTCGGTCGGTTTCAACACAAGGACATGCGCGACCTCACCGTCCGCGAATTCATGAAGCGCTACCAGGTCGACGAAGCGCAGGCCCGACGCGTCGGCGGAACGGCGCTCGCGCTTCTCGACCGACTGATGCGGCGCGATGTGCGCGAATACGAGGCGTGCGCGCGTTTTCTGCACTGGGCAGCGAATCTGCATGAAATCGGGATTTCGATCGCGCACAACGGCTTCCACAAGCACGGCGCGTATATCGTGACGTACGCGGATATGCCGGGATTCTCAAGGAAAGACCAGGAGTATCTTTCGACCTTGATCCTCGGTCAGCGCGGCAAACTCGAAAAGCTCCCGACGCTCGACGACGCGACGTGGATCACTCTCTTCTGTCTGCGGATGGCGGTCTTGCTCCACCGTTCGCGCGACGATGCGCCCTTGCCGCTTTTCGACATTCAAATCGCCGAAAACGGCTTTTTGGCCGATTTCCAGAAAAGCTGGCTGCGCGCCAATCCGCTGACCGCCGCGACGCTCGAAGAAGAAGCCGTGTTCTGGCAGCGTGTCGGCCGCACGCTGCGCGTCGGGCGTTGACGCGGGCCGGAGCGAACGATGCCGGACATCGAAGTAAAGAGCGAAGAGAAGGACGGGCGCTTCTTCGTCGCGCTTTCGGGCGACTGGACGCTTTCAAAGTTGCTCTCGACGGACGCGGTCGAAAAGAAGTTGAAGACCCTCCACGCGAAAAATGCCGCGTGGAACCTGGAGGCGGTTCTGCGCCTCGACAGCGCGGGCGCGGACCTTCTCTGGCGCGTGTGGGGGCGCCGCTGGCCCGATTCGCTCACGATTTCCGAAGCGCAGCGCGATGCCATCAAGCGCATCGAAGCCGTCCCGATCGACGACGGCGCCGCGCCGCCGCGCGAGCCTTTCCCCGTCGTCGTCCTGCTCGGCCACGCGATGCTGACCGCGTACCAGAACCTCATTGAGATCGTCGCGCTCGTCGGGCAACTCGTTCTCGACGTGGCCTACCTGTTCGCGCACCCAAAGGAAATCCCCTTCCGCGAATTCTCGGCGTCGATCTACAAAAGCGGCGTCATGGCGCTTCCCGTAACGGCGCTCGTCGGCTTCCTGATCGGGATCGTCCTGTCGTTTCTCTCGGCGCTCCAGCTCAAGAATTTCGGCGCGGACACCTACATCGTCAACCTGCTCGGAATCAGCGTCATCCGCGAACTCGGCCCCGTGATCGTCGCCGTCCTCGTCGCGGGCCGGTCGGGGTCGGCGATGACGGCGCAAATCGGCGCGATGCGCGTCACCGAAGAAATCGACGCGCTGGCGATCATGGGCGTTTCGCGTTCTCTGCGGCTCGTTTTGCCGAAAGTCCTCGCGCTCTCGGTCACGATGCCTCTCCTCGTCCTGTGGTGTTCGTCCGCGGGAATCTTCGGCGGAATGGTCTCGGCGAACCTCGAAATGGGTCTCTCGTACCACTACTTCATCGAGTCCCTGCCGCGCGCCGTTCCGTTTGCGAACGTCTGGATCGGCCTCGGAAAGGGCTTCTTTTTCGGCGCGCTGATCGCACTCGTCTCGTGCCATTTCGGACTGAAGATACGCCCGAACACCGAAAGCCTGTCGACGAACACGACGACCGCCGTCGTCACGGCGATCACGACGGTCATCCTCGTCGACGCGCTTTTTGCCATCCTGACGCGCGGCGTCGGCATGCCGGGAGGCGTGTGAAGCGATGAATACACCCCTGCCGAACGTCGTCGAAGCACGGAAAGTAAGTACCCGCTTCAAAGACCTCGTCATCCACGAAGGACTCGATCTCGACATCGGTCAAGGGCAGATTTTCGCGCTCGTCGGCGGGTCGGGCAGCGGGAAAACGACGCTGATCCGCGAGATCGTCGGCTTGCAAGTCCCCAACGAAGGGACGATCCGGCTTTTCGGCCAAGCCGTCCTCGACCCCGACCCCGGCGTTCGGAAAAATCTCTGCCGCCGCTTCGGTATGCTCTTCCAGCAGGGCGCACTTTTTTCGGCGCTCTCGGTATTCGACAACGTCGCCTTCCCCTTGAGAGAACTCCACGCCCTCGACGAAGCGATGATCCGCGATCTGGTGCTCATGAAGCTCGCGATGGTCGGGCTCGAACCGATTCACGGTACGCTGATGCCGGCGGAACTGTCCGGCGGAATGGTCAAGCGCGCGGCGCTCGCGAGAGCCTTGGCGCTCGAACCCGAACTGCTCGTACTCGACGAGCCGACGGCGGGTCTCGACCCCGACCGCGCCGCGAGTTTCGTCGGTCTCATCGCCAGCTTGCAAAAAGACCTCAAATTTACCGTCGTGATGGTCACGCACGATCTGGAAACCCTGAACGCCCTGGCGACGCACGCGGCGGTATTGGCGGACAAACACATCATCGCGAGCGGCCCTCTGGAAGAAGTCTCGCGCATCGACCATCCGTTCATCCAGAGTTTTTTTGCGCCAGCAGGGATCAGGCATCAGGAGACAGGAGACAGATCAGTTAGCGGCGGCTTCGCCGCCGTTTAAAGAGCTTTGAAACACCGATCGGTTTTCATCTGAGCCTGCAACGAAAGTAGGCAGGCGGGTTGGAAACAGGAGGCGACAATGCAATTTCCCGTAGTTCTACACACCGACGATGGCGTTCGCTACGGCGTGACCGTTCCCGATCTTCCGGGGTGCTTTTCGGCGGGCGATACCTTCGAGGATGCTTTTGCGTCGGTCAAAGAAGCGATCGAGCTACATTTGGAGGGTTTGGTCGAAGAAGGCGAGGAACTCCCCCTGCCGCGCCGCATCACGGAACACCGCGCCGATCCTGATTTTGCCGAGGGGGTGTGGGCACTCGTAGATATGGACGTCTCGCGCTTCGACGGCAAGTCCGAAAAGATCAACATCACCGTGCCGCGCCGAGTGCTGGCGAAAATCGACACCTACGCGAAAGAACGCGGCGCGACGCGTAGCGGCTTCCTGGTCGAGGCCGCACGGCGCGTCATGGAAGGGCGGATATAGTTTCAGGGATCAGATGTCAGGAGACGGGAGACAGAAGAAAACCGATCGGTATTTTGTTGCTTTTCCCCGGCGGTAACGCCGCCGCTGACTATTCCGCCTCCGAGCATTATTGGCTGCCGCCCGCGCGCAGGTCTCGCGTCCCGCACGGCGAAGTCGACCGAGCGATTCTCGAAAAGGAATCAATTCTCCTCAAGAAGCTTTAACTTGCTGCTCGCGTGCCTGAGCCTGACCGCGAGCACTTCGGCGAGGTGGGTGGCGAGAACGAAGGCGGTACGCCTGTGTTCGCTGGCCAGGAGAGCGAGCTTTTCGGGGCTCAGCACGTAGCATTCGACGTCGGTCAGCGCGACGGCGTCGTTGTCGCGTGGGCGTTTGTCGAGAAAGCTCAGCCCGCCGAAAAATTCGCCGGGTTCGTGCGTCGTGACGTGGTAGGGCTGCGAGCTTCCGCCGACGTAGCCCATGAGATTGACCCGTCCGGCGCGGACGAAATAGAGGTTCGTGTCCGAGTCGCCCAGCGAAAAGATGACTTCGCCCGTCTGGTAACGGCGCTTTTCCATATTGGCTTCGAGGTCTTCGAGCGTGTCGGGTTTGCAATCCCTGAAAAGCCCGATTTCGGGCAATTCGAGCGGCGGCGCTTCTTCATCGGATGCCGACGCCTCACCGATCAGGCGTTTTTCGACCCATTCGATCGCCGCTTCGAGCGTCGGCTCGATGATCACGTTTCCGCCTTCGGAAGTCAGGCCGGAAAGGTCGAGAAACTCTCTGAAATTCCGGCTCGGCGTCCCGCGGATATTCGAGAGCAGGAGCGGTGCGCCGCGTTCGGCCAGCACGTCGCGCGCCTGGATCAGCGTTTGCGCGGCCGTCACGTCGATCGACTGGACGCGCTGCATGTCGAGGATCAGGTACTCCGTTTTTTCGAGTTCCGGCTTGAGCGCCAGGTAGAGCTGGTACGCCGTTCCGAAAAAGAGACTGCCTTGCAACTCGTAGATGACACCCGATTCCTTTTTCTGTTCGAGGATACGCATTTCGGTCTCCGAGCGCACCCATGTCGACGAGCGTTCGGCGACGAAGCTCTTGCGGCGGATGACGCTCCCGCCGACCTGCTCGCGCAGGAAGAGAAGGATCGAGAGGACGACGCCCGCCGCCGCCGCCGCGATCAGGTGGACGAAGAGTGAAACGACGACGACGAGCAGGACGACGCAAAAATCCAGCACCGTCGAACGCGATTCGAGAAGACGGAAGGCGTCGATATCGATCATTCGGATGCCGACGACGATCAAAAGGCCGCCGAGCGCGGCGACCGGAATCCACGCGATGAAGCTCCCGAAGACGAGTGCGGCGATCAGGGTCAGCGCGCCCGCGGCGATGCCCGAAATCCGCGTTTTTCCTCCGCTCGAAAGGTTGATGAGCGACGCGCCCATCATCCCCGCGCCCGGCATTCCGCCGATCGCCGAAGCGACGATGTTGGAGAATCCTTGCGCGGTCAGTTCGCGGTTCGGGTCGTGTTGCGAGCGCGTCATCCGGTCGAGAACGACGCTCGTTTTCAGCGTGTCGATCGAGAGGAGCGCCGCCAGCGTGAGCGCGCTGCCGATCAAGGCGGCGACCTGCGAAAGCCTGAGTTCGCCGATCTGACGCCAGCGGTCGCTGATCAGCGCGACGTAGCCGTGTCCGGTCGCGCCCAGCGGGCCGACGACGAGCGCGTTGTTTTCGAGTTGGCGCATCGAGGGGTCGAGCACGGCGATCATCGCGTACGCGGCGCACCCGGCGGCGAGGCCGAGAATCGTTCCGGGAACGCTTTTCACGAAGCGCGGCGACACGAAAAGCGTCGCGATCGTGACGACGCCTATCGTGATCGAGCGCCAATCCCACGCGTCGACCGCCAGGAGGCAGCCGAACCACGACATGTCGGGCGGCATACCGAGAAATTCGGGGATTTGACTGCCGATCGTGATCAGGCCGACGCCGCCCAGGAAGCCGCTCACGACGGGGTAGGGGACGTAGCGGATCAGCCCGCCGATGTTCATGAATCCGAGCCATACCTGGATCAGTCCGCTGAGAATGCCGAGGACGGTGATCATCAGAACGATTGAGACGGGTTCCATCCCGTCCGAGGTCAGTTGGATCGTAAACGCGGTCAGAACGACGGCGGCGGGCGCGCAAGGCGCGGTGATCAGGCGGTCGGTTCCGCCGAAGGTCGAGGCGATGATGCCGAGCGCCGCCGAACCGAGGATGCCGGCGAGTACGCCGAAAGCCGCGAACTGATGGCCGATGGTCGAGTAGACGGTCACCCCGAAAGCCACGGAGGCGGGTAGCGTGACGAGCATCGCGGCGAGCCCGCCCCAGAAGTCGCCCGAATTGCGCATCCACGCGCCGGAAAATTCTCGCATATTATTCTTTCGTCCTCAAAATCCACCGCACCGAAAGCGTCGGGAAGACCGGATAAGCCTCTCAATGTCTCTCGATGCGGCGTTTTTCCGGTTTCAGCGCTTCCAAAGACCTCAAGGATACGCCGAATGCGGCAAGAGGGCATACCGTGTTTTTTTTGGGATTTTCCATCGCAGACAGGGACGGCTCTCCGAAGAGTCTGAAAAGGATCGGCGGTTTCTTCGATTCTCCTTTCCCTCCCAATGAAAATGGTCGGGAAACCGAACACGGGGGTGGCGGATACTGGAAAAACGCGGGAAACGCATTCACGGAGGTTTCGAAATGCTAACGAGAGGATTCAAGGAGAACACGCGCGTGCGCCGAAAGAATCGTGCGGCGCTGCGGCGCAGTCACTATAATGCCATTTTGACGTTCGCTTTTTGCGGCGCATTTGTCTGACGTCGTCTGTCGAGGGAGGGGAAGGAATGGAGGAAGAAGTCTTTGAGTCGAGCGGCGCGCTCCGCGAGGGGATCGATGGGAAATTGCTCACGGTCTTTGCCGCCGACCCCGCGAGTGCGAACACGCTCGAACGTTACAAGGCCGTGTCCCTGCTCGCGCGCGAGCACCTGGCGCAGCGCTGGGTGAAGACGCAGCAAGAGGATCGGGGGAACAAGGCGCGGCGCGTCTGTTATATGTCGATGGAGTTCCTTCTCGGGCGTTCGCTCAACAACACGCTCGACGCGCTCGGAATGCGCGATCTTGCCGAGGGGGCGTTTTCTCCCAAAGACGGCGTTTCGCTTTCCGATGTTCTCGAATCCGAGCCGGACGCCGCGCTCGGCAACGGCGGCCTCGGGCGTCTGGCCGCGTGTTTTCTCGACTCGATGGCGACGCTCGAATTGCCGTCGTGGGGCTACGGGATGCACTACGAGTACGGTATGTTCTCGCAGTCGATCGTAAACGGCGAGCAGGTCGAGCGTCCCGACCTCTGGCTCGCCGACGGGTCGAGCTGGATATTCCCCCGCCCGGGGCGGAACTTCACCGTCAATTTCGGCGGCGTCGCGGAGCATTACGGCGAATGGTCCGAGTGGAACGCGACGGAGTCCGTCGTGGCGAACGCCTACGATTACGTCATTCCGGGGCACGGAACGAAGCGCGTGAGCACGCTGCGGCTCTGGAAGGCGAGCGCGCCCGCGCAAATCGACCTGAACGCCTTCAACTCGGGCGACTACGCGCGCGCCGCCGAGATCAAGAACCGCTTCGAGAATATCTCGTGGGTGCTTTACCCGAACGACAGCACGCCTGCGGGACGCGAACTGCGGCTTCGCCAGGAATACTTCTTCGTCTCCGCGTCGATACAGGACATCCTCCGCAACCATCTGGAGGAGCACGACCGTCTCTCCAATCTCCACGAGTACGTTGCGATCCACCTCAACGACACGCACCCGGCGATCGCCATCGCCGAACTCATGCGCCTTCTGTGCGACGTACACGGAATGCTTTGGGTCGACGCGTGGAACCAGTGCCGCCGCATCTTTTCCTACACCAACCACACGCTGATGCCCGAAGCGCTCGAAACCTGGCCGGTCAGCCTGATGGTTCGTCTGCTGCCGCGGCATATGCGCATCATCTTCCAGATCAACCAAGACTTTCTGAACGAGGTCTCGCAGCGCTTTCCGGGCGACATCGACATCCTCCGGCGCGTCTCGCTGATCGACGACGCCGACGGCAGCGAGGACAGTAAACGCGTACGCATGGCGCACCTGTGCATCGTCGGCAGCCACCGCGTCAATGGCGTGTCGCGCCTGCATTCCGAACTGATGGTCGAAACGATTTTCGCGGACTTCGCGCGGCTCTATCCCGACCGCTTCCACAACAAGACGAACGGTGTCACGCCGCGCCGTTGGCTCGGTCAGGCGAACCGGGGCCTCGCCGCGCTCCTCGACGATAAAATCGGCAAGGACTGGCGCTACGACCTCGACCGCCTCGAAGGACTCCGGGAATTTTGCGACGACCCCGATTTTCGTCAGCGCTTTTCGGAAATCAAACGCGCGAACAAGCGGCGGCTCGCGGATTACATCCAGGATAAAACCGGGATCGAAACCTCGCCCGACGCCCTCTTCGACGTGCATGTCAAGCGTATACACGAGTACAAGCGGCAGCTCCTCAACGTACTGCACGTCATCACGCGCTACAACGCGCTCCTGCACGAGCGGGCGGACGACGCGCCGCCGCGTTGCGTCGTTTTTGCCGGAAAGGCCGCGTCGTCCTACGCGATGGCGAAGCTGATCATCCGCCTGATCCACGATGTTGCGCAGGTCGTCAATACCGACCGGCGCATCCGTGGCCGTCTCAAGCTCGTCTTCGTGCCGAACTACGGCGTTTCGATCGCCGAGCTTCTCATGCCCGCCGCCGACCTCTCGGAACAGATTTCGATGGCCGGAACCGAGGCTTCGGGCACGGGGAACATGAAGCTCTCGCTCAACGGCGCCTTGACGATAGGCACCGAGGACGGCGCGAACATCGAGATACGCGACGCGGTCGGCGCCGAGAACATTTTCATTTTCGGGAACAGCGCGGCGCAGATCCAGGAACTCCGGCGCTCGAATTACGACCCCCGTGCAATCTACGCGAATACGCCGGAACTCAACGAGGCGCTGAGCCGGATCGACGGCGGCTTTTTCTCTCCCGACGAGAGCCGACGCTACCACGCGATCTTCAATACGCTCGTCAATTACGGCGACCACTATATGCTGCTCGCCGACTACGCCGCTTACATCGAGACGCAGAAAAACGTCGACCGGCTTTTCAGGAACCCCGACGAGTGGAACCGCAAGGCGATCCTCAACGTCGCCGGAATGGGCGTTTTTTCGTCCGACCGGACGATTCGGGAGTACGCGGTCGACACGTGGAATCTGGCGTCCGCGCTCAGAAAGACCCCCGATGCTCGATGAAACCCAAGTCGTCGCGCTTTCGCGCGGGGAGCACGGCGACCCCTTCGCCGTCCTCGGCGTCCATGCCGACGACGAAGGGCGATTCCGCCTGCGCAGTTTTCAACCCGGCGCAAAAGCCGTTTTCGCCATCAACCCCAGGACGGGGAGCGTCCTCGCCGCGCTTTCACAGCGAAAAACGCGCGAAGGCGATTCGGGGCTTTTCGAAGGCAGCCTCCCGGAGAGATGGACGCCCGGAAAACAGGGAAAACCGCGCGCGAAAAACCATACGCACCTTCCTCACGGTCTTGCGGATGTCCCGCCCGCGTATCGACTGAGAATCGTCTGGCCCGGAGGCGTTCAGGAAACCGAGGACCCTTACCGCTTCCCTCCGCTTCTCGGCGAGGTCGACGTCTGGCTCCTGGCCGAGGGATCGCACTTGCGCCCTTTCGAGCAACTCGGCGCGCACTTGAAGGAAATCGACGGCGTCAAGGGAACGGCTTTCGCGGTTTGGGCGCCCGACGCCCAGCGCGTCAGCGTCGTCGGCGATTTCAACGCCTGGGACGGTCTTCGTCATCCGATGCGTCTGCGCCGCGAATGCGGCGTCTGGGAAATCTTCCTGCCCGATGTCGTATCGGGTGCGCGCTACAAGTATGAAATCCGCGCGCGCGATGGGCGCCTCCTCCCCCAAAAGGCCGACCCATACGCCTTCGCGGCTGAAGTGCGCCCCGCGACGGCGTCGATCGTCCATGAGCTTCCGCCGAAACTCCCTCCTCCCCAGGGGCGGAGCGCGGTCGAATCGCTGTGCTCGCCCGTTTCGATCTACGAAGTACACCTCGCTTCGTGGCGCCGGACGCCTTCCGGCGAATTCCTCGGGTGGGAGGCGCTTTCGGAAACGCTGATTCCCTACGTCGTCGACTTGGGCTTTACGCATATCGAGCTTTTGCCCGTCGCCGAGTATCCCTTCGACGACTCCTGGGGCTACCAGCCGGTCGGCCTGTACGCGCCGACATCGCGCTTCGGCGCGCCGGAGGGTTTTCGGGACTTCGTCTCCGCGTGCCACGCCGCCGGCGTCAAGCTCATCGTCGATTGGGTTCCGGGGCACTTCCCGTCTGACGCGCACGGGCTCGCGCGCTTCGACGGGTCGGCGCTCTACGAGTGCGCCGACCCGCGCGAAGGAACCCACCCGGATTGGGGAACGCTGATCTACAACTTCGGGCGGCGCGAAGTCCTCAACTACCTCGTCGGCAGCGCGCTCTTCTGGATCGAGCGCTACGGTGTCGACGGGCTGCGTGTCGACGCGGTCGCCTCGATGCTCTACCGCGATTACAGCCGCAAGGAAGGCGAGTGGATTCCGAACGTGCACGGCGGGCGCGAGAATATCGAGGCGATCGGTTTTCTGCGGCGCGTCAACGAAGTCATCGGCTCCGAATGCCCTTGGGCCGTCACCTTTGCCGAGGAATCGACCGCGTGGCCGTCGGTCAGCCGCCCGCCTTCGATGGGCGGGCTCGGTTTCCATTACAAATGGAATATGGGCTGGATGCACGACGTGCTCGACTACATGGCGTGCGACCCGGTCTTTCGCCGTTACCATCACAAGCGCCTGAGCTTCGGGCTGCTCTACGCGTTCTCCGAAAACTTCGTCCTCCCACTTTCGCACGACGAAGTCGTCCACGGCAAGAGGTCGCTGATCGGGAGAATGCCGGGTGACCCCTGGCAAAAATTCGCAAACCTGCGCGCGCTCTACGCCTTCATGTGGGCGCATCCGGGGAAGAAACTCTTGTTTATGGGCGGCGAATTCGCCCAGTGGAACGAGTGGAATTTTGCGGGCGCGCTCGACTGGAATCTGCTCGAATTCCCGCTGCACGACGGCGTCAAGCGGCTCGTGCGCGACCTGAACGGCCTTTACCGCGTAGCAGCAGCGCTTCATGAAGTCGATTTCGACGCTGCGGGCTTCGAATGGATTTCAGCCGACGACATCGACAACTCGGCGATCGTCTTCGCGCGCTTTTCGCGCGACCGTTCAAACGTGCTCGTCTGCGTCTGCAACTTCACGCCTCTCGTCCGGCACGCGTACCGGATCGGCGTCCCCGGCCCCGGAATCTACCGCGAGCGAATCAATACGGACTCGCGCCATTACGGCGGCAGCGATGTCGGTACACCCTTCGGCGCGGCGCACGCCGAACGCATCGCCTTCCACGGCCGCGAGTATTCGATCGAAATCACGCTACCGCCGCTCGCGGTGATTCTGTTCGAATGGGAGCACTGATGCGCGCGTTCGCCGTCTCCGAAGGGACGCCCTGGCCGCTCGGCGCGACGGTCGATGAAAACGGCGTCAATTTCGCGCTGTTTTCGGCGCACGCCGAGCGCGTCGAGCTTTGCGTTTTCGAAAACGGCGCGATGCAAGCGCTAGACCTCACGTCTTGTACCGACCACGTCTGGCACGGTCATCTTCAAGGCGCGCGGGCGGGCATCGAGTACGCTTACCGCGTCCGGGGTCCGCGTGGGCCGGGACACCGTTTCGACCCCGAACGTCTGCTCATCGACCCGTACGCGCGCGACCTGACGGGCGAATTTTCCTGCGCGGAAAGCGGCGCGGCATCGACCTTGAAGTGCCGCGTCGTCGACGGAAGTTTCGATTGGGGGGGCGACGCGCCGCCGGGGACGCGCCTCGAAGATTCGTTTCTGTACGAAGTCCATGTCGGGGGCGCGACGCGCCTTCGCCGGGACATTCCCGAAGCGCTGCGCGGGACCTACGCCGGACTCGCTTCTGACGCGATGATCCGGCATTACCAACGCCTCGGCGTCACGGCGATTGAGCTTATGCCGATCCAGTACTTCATCGACGAGGAGCGCCTGGACCGGCGGGGTTTCGCAAATTACTGGGGCTATAATACGATCGCGTATTTTGTCGCCTCCCCGCGTTACGCAAGGAAGGACGACGCGCAAAATCGCGGCACGCGCGCCGCTGCCCGCGAATTCCGCTCGATGGTCAAGACGCTCCACGCCGAGGGGATCGAAGTCCTCCTCGACGTCGTATTCAACCATACGGCGGAAACCGACGCCTCCGGCCCGACGATCTCGTTCCGCGGGATCGATAATCTCTCGTACTACCGACATCCGCCGGGTGCGCCGGACGAGTTCGAGAATTTCAGCGGCTGCGGAAACACGCTGAATCTCGCGCATCCGCGCGTCCTCCAGTTCGTCATGGACGCGCTCCGCTTCTGGGTTACCGAAATGCACGTCGACGGTTTCCGCTTCGACCTCGCCGTTTCGCTCGTCCGCGACAGCGCCTTTTTGGCGGCCCTTGCACAAGACCCCGTCCTCTCGCGCGTCAAGCTGATCGCCGAACCCTGGGACCTCGGCCCCGACGGCTACCGGGTCGGCGGCTTCCCCTTGGGGTGGAGCGAATGGAACGACCGCTTCCGCGACGATGCGCGCATGTTCTGGCTGACGCGCGGCGTCGGCGCGGGGCGTCTCGCGCAACGCCTCGCGGGGTCTGAAGAAGTCTTCCGTCCCGGCGGACGGACGCCTTTCGCGGGCGTCAACTTCCTCGCCGTCCACGACGGCTTTACGCTCCGTGACCTCGTCAGCTTCAACGAAAGGCACAACGAACGAAACGGCGAAGACAACCGCGACGGGTGCGCCAGCAATTATTCGTGCAACTGCGGCGAAGAAGGGGGCAGCGCCGACCCCGTCGTCCTCTCTCGCAGGCGTAACCGAACGCGCGCGCTCCTGACGACGCTCTTCATGGCGCAGGGTCTTCCCCTCCTCCAGGCCGGCGACGAATCGGGGCGCACACAGTCGGGAAACAACAACGCCTACTGCCAGGACAACGCGATCACGTGGATCGATTGGGAGAACGCCGACGACGCGCTCGTCGAGTTTACGGCGCGCCTGTCGAATCTGCGCCGCCGTTTTCTCCAGACGCGCCGACGCGCGTGGCTGACCGGCGAAACGGGCGCCTTCGGGCGCGACGTTCTCTGGTGGCACCCCGACGGGCGCGAGATGCGCACCGAGGATTGGGATTCGGGGACGCGCGGTTTCCTCGGATGTCTGCTCGCCCCGCTCGACGCCGACGGCGACTTCCTGCTGATCGTGATGAACCGCGACGACGACGCCCTCGACGTTTTCCTGCCGCCGGGAAACTGGCGCGTGCTCTGCGATACGGTTTCGGAAACGCCTTTCAGTGACGCCGCCGCCGAAAATCCGTGCCGCCTCGGTGCTTGCGCCGTCAAGCTCCTCGCCCGGAGCGTCTGCGATCGCGCGCCGGGATGAGCACACGACGATCGAGCGGCGTCCTGCTGCATCCGACCTCGCTACCCGGTCCGCACGGGTCGGGCGACCTGGGCGCGTCGGCTTACCACTTCGTCGACTGGCTCGTCGCGGGACGCCAATCGCTGTGGCAAGTCTTGCCGCTTTCCGGCGTCGGTCCCGGCAATTCGCCGTATATGTCGCCGTCGGTCTTCGCCGGAAACGAACTCCTCATCGCGCTGACTCTGCTCAGGGATTCGGGCTGGCTCCTCGACGAAGACCTCCGTCCCGAAGCGGCGTTCGACGACGTGCGCGTCGATTTTCCCGCCGTTCGCGCGTTCCGGGAAACGCGCCTGCGCCTCGCCGCGACGCGCTTTTTTTCCGACACTTTCAACGCTCCCAACGCGCGCGGGAGCGAAGACTTCGCCGCCTTCTGCCGTGACGCGCGCGACTGGCTCGACGATTACGCGCTCTTCAAGGCGCTCGACAGGGAGTACGGCGGAAAACTCTGGCAGGACTGGCCCGCGCCGATCCGTGCGCGTGAGCCTGACGCGCTCGAATCGGCGCGCCGCGAACTTTCGGATGAAATCGACTTCTGGAAGTTCTGCCAATGGCGCTTTTTCTCGCAGTGGGCGTCGCTCAAGCGCTACGCGAACGAACGCGGCGTCCGCATCGTCGGCGACCTTCCGATTTTCGTCGATTCGCACAGCGCCGACGTATGGGCGCGGCGCGCGCTCTTCGACCTGGACGCGAACGGGGCGCCGCGCGTCGTCTCCGGCGTTCCGCCCGATTATTTCAGCGCGACGGGGCAGCGCTGGGGAACACCGCTCTACGCCTGGTCGGCGCACAGGGAAAGCCGCTACGCGTGGTGGGTCGCCCGCCTGCTTTCGGCGCTGCGCGTCTGCGACTTCGTCCGCATCGACCACTTTCGCGGCTTCGAATCGTACTGGGAAATTCCCGCCGACGCGCCGAACGCCGTCGACGGGCGCTGGCTTCCCGGCCCCGGCGCCGATTTCTTCGACGCCTTCGGAGCCGCGCTGAAAGAGACGGGAGACGAAAAAGCGCCTTTTCGCATCATCGCCGAAGACCTGGGCGAGATCGGCGATGCGACGCGCGCGCTGCGAAAGTCGATCGGCCTTCCCGGAATGCGCATCCTGCAATTCGCCTTCGACGGGCGCGCCGACAACCCGTATTTGCCGCACAACTTCGACGAAACGCGAACGGTCGTATACACCGGGACGCACGACAACGACACGACGGTCGGCTGGTGGGAAAGCCTCGACGCGCGCGCGCGTGCTCACGTCCTCCGCTATCTCGACAGCGACGGAAAAGAAATCCACTGGGACATGATACGCGCCGCGATGGCGTCGGTCGCCGAATTCGCCGTCGTCCCGATGCAGGATGTTCTCGGCCTCGGCGCGGAACACCGGATGAACCGCCCCGGCGGGGAAACGGGCTGCTGGGAATGGCGCTTCACCTGGAACGGCGTTAGACCGCGCCACGCCGAGCGGCTCTCCGAATTCGCTACGCTTTACGGAAGATAGGCGTCCTTCGAGAGATGATCCCATTTCAGGCGGGCAGGCTTCACTCTGGCGTATCGCGGCATGAAGCGCAAGCCATTCCTACCCCAAATGCGCCATGAATCGCAGCGAACGTTTCTATAAGATAGACCAAATGCTTCACGATCGGCGCGTCGCGCCGATCGCCGTGTTTCTGGAAGAACTCGGCATTTCCCGCGCGACCTTCAAGCGTGACCTGGAGTATATGCGCGACAGGTTTCACGCGCCGATCATCTGGGACCGCGAAACCGGCGGCTACCGATTCGAAAACATCAAAACGCCGGGACCTGTTTACGCGCTCCCCGGCCTCTGGTTTTCGGTGGGCGAATTGTACGCGCTCTTGGCATCTCAAAAACTGCTGGGCGACATCGAACCCGGAATACTGGCGGTACATCTTGCGCCCCTGCGAGCGCGCCTTGCGGCCTTGCTCGAAGCCTCGGGACACCCCGCGGACGAGATTGTCCGACGCGTGCGTTTGCTCTCGATGGCGACGCGTCCGGTTGCACCCCGCTTTTTCACCGACATCGCGTTCGCTCTGCTGGAGCGTAAACGCATCGAAATCGACGCCTGGAACCGTGGGCGCGACGAGCTTAACACCCGAACGATTTCCCCGCAGCGTCTGGTTCATTACCGGGACAACTGGTATCTCGACGCCTGGTGCCATTTGCGCAGGGATTTGCGCAGTTTCTCTGTCGATACGATCAGACGCGTGAAGCCCTTGCGCGAGGTCGCACGCGATGTTGCGCCGGAAAACCTGGACAAGCATTTTGCCTCGGCTTACGGGATTTTTTCCGGCAAGCCGAAAGATTGGGCGGTTCTGCGCTTTGCCCCCGATCGCGCACGCTGGGTTCGGGATGAGCGTTGGCATGACGCGCAGGTCTCGGAAACGCTCCCCGACGGCGCGTATCGTCTGCGCGTACCTTATGCCGACGAGCGCGAACTCATCATGGACATTCTGCGTCATGGTCGACACGTCGAGGTGGAAGCGCCCCGGTCGCTGCGCCGCCGTGTTGCGGAAGAGATCGCCGCGATGGCGGCGCTTTATCGTCATTCGATGGATTATTGAGGAGGCTCGGTTTTTGAGCCTGTCGTCGTTTACGCTGGCCTCGCAACGACGAATGGGAGGCATCATGGAAAGACGAACATTTCTGGAAGGGCTTGCGGCGTTTTTCGGTATCGCCGGAACGCCTGTTTCACGCGCGGTCGTTCCGCGCGCGACAACCCGGCGCCGGGTCGAATTGCAGCGCTCGCCGGTCGCGGGTTTTCAATATCACCAAGGTGAATCGGTTTGGCCCGATCTCGCCCTCGGCGCGGCGCTCGACTTGCGGCGCGAGGCGGACAACGCGTACGACGAACGCGCGGTGCGCGTGGAATGGTGTGGTAGCAAACTGGGTTATGTGCCGAGAATCGATAACGCCGCCATCAGCCAACTGCTTGATCGCGGCGAGGCGCTGAGCGCTGAGATTTTGGCGCTCAAGGAATCGGAGAACCCTTGGGATCGCGTCGAATTCGCTGTTTATTTACTTGCTTGAAGGATGAGGCGATGAGCGGCGATACTTTGCTACCCCGACGCCTGCTTGTCTTGGGCGAAGCCTTGAGCGCATCGGAAAAAGAACTCTCGACGCGAGTCGACGTACCCGTGGACGAAAAGATTTTCGTCTCCGACATGCTTTCGCGGATTCAGAGTGCGCTCGGCGCTCTGGAAGCCACGCTTTGTGGCTTGGTTGCTTGTGTCAACAACATGATGGACGGAATCGTGTCGAACGAAGCAGCCGACGCCGCCGCTGTCCATCGTTTTGTGGGACGATTCGACGCCTTTCTCGAACAAATGATCATCGGCTATCAGAACGTGCAATCCTGGGAGGTCTATGGAGAGGATGTCCTTGTGCGCGACCTGCTGGCCGGTGTCTATCGTCATTCATTAGATGAAACGCAAGAGTGGCTTCAGGAAACAAGCGAGGCTCTGACGTCGCCGATGACGGTATTGAAGAGGCGCGGCTTGCCCACTGAGGGGCATGTGGAACTTCGGTTGATGCTGACGCTGACCGAGGCGCCGGAACTCGAGGCGCTGTCGTTTTGGGCGGAGCGCCAGATATCTCGGAGAGAGGTGCCCGCAGGAGAGACGACCGGACGGGGACTTTTGGAGACACTCGGTCTGCTTGCCGTGTGTTGGGGGATTGGTAAAATGCTTTTCGGTGGGGAGGATTGAAGAAATATGAATGAACTGTTGATCCATTCGGCAAAAGAACTGGCTGGTGATGAAATCGGAAACGGTGATGGTTTCCCGCCGCGCACGGTATTCGACATCGACATCGCTTTCGATTTTCGTTCGGACACGCCGCCCGGTAAAGACCCGGATTCCCGTAGCCCGACTTTGCGAAGCTATCACCGCCGGCTCTGGAGCAAAGAACTTCCGGGCGGAGCGCTTTTCGATCTCAGCGAAACGACGCCAAGAGCCTACCTGTACCACAAATCCACGCTCGGTGAATTCATCTTGGCGAGCGATACCGTCGTTCCGGCATTCGAGAGGTTGCGGCGACTCGCCGGTGTCGTTGCCGAGCTTCAGGCGGACGAGGTGTCTTCCTTCGTCAGCGCGATCTACACGATCGGGGGAATGATGGTCTTCCCCGGAAATCGGATCGACGGGATGATGACGATCAACGGTGCGCGCGGCTTTAATCGGCAGATCGGCGACCGTTTCGACCTGACCGTCGAGTGCATCCGTCGCTACTATCGTGGCGAAGGCAGCCCCTTGTTCGCCACGCTGGAGCGTTACCGCAGCTTCTTCGCGCTATTTCAGTCCTTCCAGGGCTATGTCGACTTCTTCCTGCTTCAGGACTTGACCTCGCCCGACTACTCCGCCGTGCGTTTTTTCGCTCCTTTCGAGAGCTTCGACACGTCGCCGCCACTTCCCGCTACCGTCGAAGCGTACCGAAACTACCAGCGGCTCGCGACCCAATTCATCGAAGCTCGCAATCGGAGAATCCTGGGGTGGGTCGCGCATCGAAAGTCAGTCGACGGGTAAGGAACGATTGGCAGTTGGCGCGGATGACTTTTTCGGGACACCGCGCCACGCCGAGCGGATGGCAGAACTCGCCGGACTTCATCGTCCCCGCGCTTCCGGGAATGACAGAGTGAAAAAATCTTCCAATGACGGGGCGCCGAGGCATTCGCGCGTTGTCATTGATGTAAAATCGGCGGATGCCGTGAGAGGGCGAGCGTCCGGGCGGCCTTGGATGCGTTCGTGCCTACTTTTTCGGTGTCGCGGTCGCGGAAGATCGCTTGTTTGATCGGTCATTTGACGAGGCTTCAATGCCCAGAAAACGGGGCGGACTTTGAATTTCAGGGGAGGCATGAAAATGGGTTTTTTTGACAAATTGCAGGGGAAAGTGCAGTCGATGTTGCAGGCGCAAAACGAGACGGCCATGGAGGAGTGGTACAAATCGATCAAGAGCGAGGAGGAGGTCAGGAAGTACGAGGCGCAGGGTATCGACATGTCCCCCTATCGCGAATGGTGCGCCGCCAATCAGCGTAAAGACGGTGCGGAATTGGCCGTGCGCTACGGAATCGGCGAATTCGACCCGGCCAAGGTCGAGAATCCGATCCGGCTCGACAAACTGACGCCCTACAAATCGGTGCCGCGCGACGTCAACAGCGATTTCGTCAAGGGCTGCGCGGGTAGTCTCCCCCTTTTCGGGAAAGACAAATACTTGAAGGAAATCGCCGACGCGCCGGTCGTCTTCACGGCGGTCGTCCAGGCGTACAACGCGCTTTGGTCTCCGGGTCCTTCAGATGATAGTATGGGCGCGGTTTTCGTATTCGCGCAGGATCAGGCGCACCGTTACGATGTCGCGTGGCTCAAATCCACCGCAAAGGCGATCTCGGACATGAAGGAAAGCGGAAACGTTCCCGATGACTGCCGAAAATTCATCGACACGCTGCGTACGGACAGCGGTTACTTCTGCTTCCCCCTGGGCGAAAGCCTCAGCGGCGGCGCGGATGCGTGGTGCGCCACCTTTTCGATCGACGAGGAAGACAAGAAAATACTGCCGAAGACCTACCTGCCGAGCGAAGGTATCGTACCGATGGTCTTGAAGGCGCCGCCGGTCGAAGATCAATTCGTCGAATTTCGGGTGATCCCCGCGAAGTATTACACGGACTGAAGACCGGGAAAACCGGCGACGGCGCGGACTTCGCTTCGCCGGTGCGGGAGGGGCGGGAAGCTCCGCCCTCCCATGATTGGCGTCAAGAGTGAAAGTGGCTCCAACTCAATTCTCGCGACAGTGTCGCGAGAATTTCCTCGTCCGGGAACGCTTCGGCAAACTGCACCATGCGGCGCAGACTGCGCAGTCCGAAGCTCTGCCCGTACTCCCGTACCAATTGTGTCGACAGCGTCGACACAATCTCCTCGCCATACTCGGCACGCTGGTCTTTCAGCACCTCGCGCCGGATGCGCTGGCCGACGTGCCAGTAGAGCATCGTTAGCGTGGCGTTGACTACCTGCGCCGCGTGCGCTCGTGCTGCCTCGATCAGGCCGCACAGTTCGGTGATTCCATTTCCAGTTCATCCCTTCCGTCGTCGACTTCGCCTTGCCGTACTGCAGTACTGTCTGCGGCTCGTCTTCTCGGCATGAATGAACTGGAAAAGGAATGAGCAGGGCGGGTGCAGGCTTGTCCGACGTGGTTTCACCCGCCTTCAGTTTCGTGATGGCATCCAGAATTGCGCCCTCCATTCGTATAAAAGCTCGCGTTCCCCCTCTTTTCCACCTCATTATAGCGCTACGCATACGCCGAAAAGGTTTGGCGGGATGCTCCCGTTGAACTCTTTCCGCCGGATTTCGGGTGTGTGCAGTGTGTGCGCGATCACTTCCCGGAAGGCTGCGATGACGTTCAGTGCCTGCCGACCCGAAGAGTGATTTGTCATGAGATCGAGGGATGGAGCCGATCCAAGCCAATTTGAAATCGCGGACTCTCCTGTGGAGCGCCCGTTTTGAACGGCGAAATTTTCTTCCCGATGCCTTGTAAACGCTATAATATATGGCATAAAAAAAGGTGCCCGGGAGGGGCCGGTCGAGTTGGGGGAGCCGATGAAAGCTGGTTGCCACGGCCACGTGAAAGGCGGATGAACGAGAAAACATCCTGACCGGACGGCCGGCTTTCCCCCACCCCGGGGACACCAAACCATCTTTGGGCCGGTCTTCTGGCTCGCCGTCTTCCTTCTTCGTCGCCTTCCCGCGCAGATTCCGCACAGTGACGTTTTGACGAAGTCGTCAGGCTTACAGCAGCGGGGGCTGCGCCGGAATGGCGAAGTGAGTGCTTACACTTGGCTTCACCGGCTTCCCGTTTCACCCCGATCCAAGGATTCAATCGAGGCACCCAAAAACTATCGGCGATTCTAACCCTGATCTCTCGGCGAAGGCAAACCTTTTTTGAGCCGCTTCCCTCACGCGCGGAGGGTATTGCCCAGGTTTGGGTGTGGAAGGCTTATTGGCCGACCACCTTCCGCAGGGTTGCCGTCAGGGACTTGTGGCCTGCCTTGACAGGGTCTTGCAGCGCGATGTCGAAGGTGTAGCTGATCGCGCCGACGGTGGCGCTTGCGCGGGTGTTTGCCAGGGTGCCGGTCATGGCGTCACGGGCGCCGTCCGTCGATACGCTGATCAAGTGAATGGAAAAGCCCTCGCGCAAGGCGGCGGGGGCTGCCGCGAAGTCGAGGCGAATGTTCGCCGCATCGCCCAGGTCAACGCTGTTGCTCGTCGTGAGAATGCTTTGCCCGTCGGCGAGATTGGCGGGCAGGGTGAAGCGATAGTTTTCAAAGTGGGCGATATGCGCGCGGGTGACTCCCGTCCAGCGGTCGATATGCAGGGTATTGCCCTTGCGGGCTTCGCCGGAACTGCCGGTAAATCCGCCGGTGAGAACGGTGGTGTCGGTGAGGTCGGCGTCTCCCGTGAGGGTTACGGTGTTGTCCGTCGCGTCGCCGCGATATTTGCCGGTAACGAGAGACATGGTCTTCTTGAGCGACCCCGTTCTGTATTCTTCCGAGACAAAATAGTCGCCGCTGTGCCCGCCGTGAATCGTGTGGCCGATCTTTCCTCCGCTGATCGTCACGGTATTGTGCGTGGCGTGTCCCGCCTTGCTGCGTCCGCCGCAAATGATGCCGTTGACGATTCCCCCGGCGACGGTGACGGTGTTGCCCGTGGCGTCGCCGTCGTCGCTCGTTCCGCCGCAGATGCTGCTGCTCGCGCGCCCGCCGGTCATCGTCACTGAATTTTTTGACGCGGCGCCGCTTGAACTGTGCCCGCCCAAAACGGAGCCGGTGGTCGCGCCGCCGGCGAGGGTCACGGTGTTTTGTATCGCGTCGCCGTCCTTGCTCTCTCCGCCGACGGTGCTCGTAGTGACCTTGCCGCCGGCGAGGGTCACGGTATTTTGCGTCGCTTCGCCACCCTTGCTTTTTCCGCCGACGGCGTATCTCGCGCGCCCGTCGGTGAAAACGACGGTGTTCCTCGTCGCGTCGCCGCCTGCGCTCTCTCCGCCGGTGGCAAGCAGCACGTCGCCGCCGGTGACGGCGAGCGTGTTTTCTGTCGCGTGCTGTGTCCAACTGCATCCGCCGCGAACGCTGCGCGCTTCTCCGCCGGAGACGGCGGCGGTGTTCCGGGATGCCGTGCCGTTCACGCTTTCCCCGCCGATGGCGGACGTGGTCTTTCCGCCCAGGAGAATCACGGCGTTCGCTGTGGCGTCGCCGTTTGCGCTCACCCCGCCGGCGAGTGATTGGCTCACCCTGCCGTTTTTCAGCGTGACGGTGTTGCCCGTGACGGCAAGGCCGGGGGTGACGCTGATTCCGCCGACGGCGTGTGTGGGATCGGCGGCGCCGCCGCGCGCGTAGTCGATCGTGAGGATATTGTCGACAACAGAGGTATAGCCCGTGGGAGCGAGGACGGAAACGCCGTCGCCGCGCAATTCCGGCGGCGCGGACTGCAAGATCGACGCGGAGTGCAGGCACGAATGGGGTGAGGAGAGTTCCGGCGGTACGGCCTGCAAGGCGGAAGACGCGGCGCCGTAGTGGATGACTTCGGCGGACGCGGGGGCGATGGTGGCGCGGAAAACCGCGAGCAAGCAGACGAAAAAAGCCGCGCGAAACGGGCGTGGTGAGGGGGAGAGGGAGGGTTTCATGGGCGCCAAGAGGTAGGTCGGACGAACCATATTATAGGTTGGGCTGAGCGAAGCGAAGCCCAACGGAAGTCCTTATGATTCGCCGAGGCGTCTGATAACCCCTCCCCATCCCTCCCCTTGTCAGGGGAGGGAGCCACGAATTCCCCCTTCCTTTCAGTTATCCGGCCCCGGTTTTCATCTGATCCCTGATCCCTGAAGGGCACGGCATGCCGTGCCCCTACAAGATCGCGCGTCGCCGATTGCCGCGTAAGGGGAAATTCCCTCCCTCCGTTGGGCTTCGCTTCGCTCAGCCCAACCTATACCGGCGTGTGGCGGCTTCGCCGCCGGGGCAAAGCTTTGAAACACCGATCGGTTTTCATCTGATTCCCTATTCCGTCATTCATACGCATGCGTAACGTTGGGCATCGCTTCGCTCACCCCAACCTATACCGCCGCTGGGCACGGCACGCCGTGCCCCTACAAGATCGTGCCTCACCGATCGGTTTTCATCTGATCCCTGATCCCTGACATCTGATTCCTGATCTATGAACTGTTTTGCCGCTTGAGGGGTCGGCAATATTTGCCGACCAAGGGAAAATAAAGGAAAAAGGCTCGATTTTTTGGTGAAAAGCGGTGCTGGCACGAGATTTGCGTAGACCCCGGCAGGTGTTTTTTGAAAGCCATATCCATGTTCAGTAAACTCGACAACGCATTCGCCTTTCAGTCCACGGCGCTTGGGCTGCGCGCGTACCGGCAGCAAGTGCTCGCAGGGAACGTGGCGAACGCCGATACGCCGCATTACAAGGCGCGCGATTTTGATTTTACCGAGGCGCTCAAAGAGGCGATGAGCGGGCGTTCCAGCGGCGCGATTTCCCTAATGACGACGAACGCGCGCCACCTCGACGCGGGGGGCGCGCCCTTGTCGCCCCGGCTCGACTTTCGTACGCCTTCGCAGGACAGCGTCGACGGGAACACGGTCGATATGGACATCGAACGCGGAGAATTCGCGGAAAACGCGATCCGTTACGAAGCCGGGCTTTCTTTCATCACGCATCAGGTTCGGATGCTCGTCGCGGCGACGCAGAGCAACTGACGAAAGGGGTGAAGGGTCATGAGTGTTTTCAGGGTTTTCAACGTCGCGGGAAGCGCGCTTTCCGCGCAGGGGGTGCGGCTCAACACCGTGGCGAGCAACCTCGCCAACGCCGACAGCGTCACCGGCCCGGACGGGCGCGCGTACCGCGCGAAGCACGTGGTTTTCGAGGCGATTCCACTCGACGACGACGAAGTCTCGCAGGGCGTCCGCGTCCTGCGCGTCGTCGAAGACGAGACGCCGGGGCGGCTGCGCTTCGACCCGGGGAATCCGGCTGCCGACGCCAAGGGTTACGTCATGATGCCGAACGTCAGCGTCGTCGACGAAATGGTCAACATGATCTCGTCGTCGCGCTCGTACCAGACGAACGCCGACGTGATGAACACCGCCAAACAGTTGTTGCTCAGAACATTGACGCTGGGCCAATGAGTCCGCGTCGCGTTTCAAAGGAGTTATTTTCATGATAGGTGAAACACAAGGCACGACGCAGGGGACGACGAATACCACCACGTATACGTCGAGCGTCAAGGAAACGCAGGAACGCTTTCTCACGCTCCTCGTGACGCAGCTCAAGAATCAGGATCCGCTCAACCCGATGGACAACGCGCAGATGACGAGCCAGCTCGCGCAGATGGAGATGGTCGAGGGCGTCGAGCGCGTGAATACGACGCTGAACTCGCTCATCGAAGACCTCAGCGTCAGCCAGTCGATGCAGGCGGCGGCGCTGATCGGGAAGAACGTTCTCGTCGAGGGGTCGGGGCTTGTCCTCCAGGAAGGCTTCGCGTTCGGCGGCGTCAGCCTTCCCGAAGCGGCAGACAGCGTGACCGTCCACATCTTCGACGCGAGCGGCGCCGAGGTTCAGAAGGAAGTCCTCGGCGCGAAGGCCGCCGGGACCTTCAATTTCGCGTGGGACGGGACGGTCGGCGAAGGCGAGCAGTTGGCCGACGGCAAATACACGTTCACGGTCGAGGCGACGAGTGGCGGGCGTAGCGTCGCCGCGACGCCGCTTCAGCTTGGCATGGTTTCTGCTCTTGTTCGTTCAGGCAATAGTTTCCTGCTGGATCTGGGCCCTCTGGGTTCGGTCGATTACAAGAGCGTCCTGCAGGTCATTTAAGGTTTTCGGAGAATAAAAATGGCGTTTCAGCAAGGTTTGAGCGGTCTCAACACGTACGGGCGCGCGCTCGACGTGGTCAGCAACAACATCGCCAACGCGAGCACGGTCGGCTTCAAGCCGTCGGAGGCGCACTTCGGCGACATCTACGCGGGCGCGTTGAACGGCATATCGAGTTCGACGCAGGTCGGCATCGGCGTCAACCTGCTCGCGGTTCAGCAGATTTTCACGCAGGGCAACGTCTCGACGACGAACAACCCGCTCGATGTCGCGATCAACGGCGGCGGCTTCTTCCGTCTGCAAAAGGATACGGTCGACCAGACGGGGTATTACACGCGCAACGGCCAGTTCCACATGAACGAGGAAGGCTATATCGTCAATTCCAACGGCGGCTACCTGACGGGCTACGTCTCGAACAACGGCGTCTCGGTCAATTACGCGACGATCGCGCCGCTCAGCGTCGGGAGCGGAAGCATTCCGAGCGCGCAGACCGGCTGGAGGACGCGGCTCAACGCGGGCGAGGGCGGGATGGAACTCGGCGTGAACCTCGACAGCCGCGACAAGCGGTGTTCACCGTTGCCCACCCCCCCTACCGACCCCGACTGGCAATCCCTGCAAGAGTTCAAGTGGGACAGTACCTTCAACTCGAATATGTACAACTGGTCGACGTCGGCGACCGTTTTCGACCAGACCGGCGCGTCGCACGTCCTGACGAATTACTACGTGCGCCAGAGCGATACCGGCGCCGAGAGCCGGGCCTGGGACGTTTATACCGTGATCGACAACCAGTATCTGGTGGGCGGTGCTCCGCCCACTCCGACGACTTCGCTGCTATTCAACCTCGACGGGACGCTGAACACGTCCAACGCGCGCATTCCGCTGGATCTTTCGGTCACGGTAGATAGTAGCGGCACTCTTGTCAATTTGACGTCCGACAATGTGGGTCAGAAACCTTGGTTCAGTCAGACGGGGACGCCTGCGTATGCCTTCCACCTCGACATGAGCAAGACGACGCAATTCGGCCTGACTTTCAACCAGGACAGCGCGATCCAGGACGGTTATACGGCGGGGTCGATGACGAAGCTCTCGATCGACAACCAGGGCAACGTGCTCGTCGGCTACAGCAACGGCGAATCGCGGCTCATGGGGCAGATTCTTCTCGCCGAGTTCAAGAACCCCAACGGTCTGCAAAACGTCGGCAACAATATGTGGATCGAGACGCGCGATTCGGGGCAGCCGACGATGGGCGTCCCGAACAGCGGGACGCGCGGCGCGCTCCAGGGTGGCGCGGTCGAGGATTCGAATACCGACCTCACGAAGGAACTCGTCAACATGATCATCATGCAGCGCAATTACCAGGCGAACGCGAAGACGATCCAGACGCAGGATCAGATCATGCAGACGCTCGTCAACCTGCGCTGATCAAACCTGGGAACACTGAAGCGACGACGGAGACGAAAGGAAGAAAATGGACCGCCTGATCTACACCGCAATGACCGGCGCGCGGCACGCGTTTCTCCAGCAAGCGGCGGTGGCGTCGAATCTGGCGAACGTTTCGACGACCGCGTACCGTGCCGCCGAGCATCGCTTTCGCGCCGTGCCGATCCAGGGCGACGGTCTGCCGACGCGCGCCTTCGTCGTCGACGCGTCGGTCGCCGACAATTTCGATCAGGGGCCGATGATGACGACGGGTCGCGCGCTCGATGTCGCCGTCCGGGGGCCAGGGTGGATCGCGGTCGAAACGTCCGACGGAACCGAAGCCTATACGCGCGCGGGGAATCTGCAGATCGACGCCAACGGGCTTCTCCGCACCGCGAACGGCCTGAACGTGCTCGGCGACGGCGGGCCGATCGCGCTCCCGCCCGACAACAACATTGCGATCGGTCCTGACGGGACGGTCTCGGCGATCCCGCTTTTCGGCATCCCGAACAACGTGAATCTGATCGGGCGGATCAAGCTCGTCAACCCGCCCGTGGACGACCTGACGCGCGGGAACGACGGCCTCTTCCGCACGAAGTCGGGTACTCCGCTCGTCCGGGACGAGGAAGTGAAGCTCTCGCCGGAAACGCTCGAAGGCAGCAACGTCAACGTCGTCGAGTCGATGGTCAATCTGATCAGCCTCGCGCGCCAGTTCGAGATGCACGTCAAGATGCTGCAAACGGCCGACGCGAACGCCAATCGCGCGTCGCAGGTTATCACGATCAATAATTGATGGAATAAAGAGAATGATCCGATCACTCTGGATTGCCCGAACCGGACTCGACGCGCAGCAGACGAGCCTCGACGTCATTTCGAACAACCTCGCCAACGTCAGCACGAACGGCTTCAAGCGCGCGCGCGCGGTCTTCGAAGACCTGCTCTACCAGACGATCCGCCAACCCGGCGCGCAGTCCTCGCAGATCACGCAGATTCCGGGCGGGTTGCAACTCGGCTCCGGCGTGCGTCCCGTCTCGACGGCGCGGATTCACACGCAAGGCCCGGTGGTCCAGACCGGGAACGACCTCGACGTCGCGATCAACGGCGCGGGTTTTCTTTCGATCCTCATGCCCGACGGTTCGACGGCCTATACGCGCGACGGTTCGTTTCAGAAGGACAACCAGGGGCAGATGGTCACGGCGAGCGGCTACCCGCTCCAGCCGAACGTCACGATCCCCGCAGACGCCCTCTCGGTCACGATTTCGAACGACGGCGTCGTCAGCGTGACGCAGCCGGGGAACGTTTCGACGCAGATCGGGACGATCCAGGTGACGACCTTCATCAACGTCGGCGGTTTGCAGAGCATCGGCGAAAACCTCTACCTCGAAACCGCGGCGAGCGGCCCGCCGACGCCGAATACGCCGGGACTCAACGGCGCGGGCTTGCTGAACCAGCGTTACGTCGAAACCTCGAACGTCAACGTTGCCGAAGAACTCGTCAGCATGATCCAGACGCAGCGCGCGTACGAAATGAATTCCAAGGTCGTTTCGACATCGGACGCGATGCTCGGACGCCTGTCGCAAATGTAAGGGCATTCAGATAAGGGAAGGGCGTTTTCGATGAACAAACATTTCTTTTCTCCGCTTGTGGCGGTTTTGGTACTTTCCCTCGGCGCCTGTACGACGGTTCCGCCGACGAATATCCATCAGCCGATGACGGTTCGTCCGCCGGAACGCACGGCCATTCTTGCCGCAAGCGGCAGCATTTACCAGCCGGGGGCTTCGCGCGCCCTGTTCGAGGACAGGCGCGCGCGCTTTATCGGCGACACGATGACGATCGTCATCGCGGAAACAACGTCGGCAACGGCGAATTCGAACACGCAGCTTTCCCGCGAGTCGAGCATCTCCGCGTCGGTACCTCTGATCAGCCGGCTGCCGGGCAAGTCCTTCCAGGGTCTGCAACTCTCGGCCGAGAGCGCGAACGCATTCAACGGCGGCGGGTCGGCGACCGCGCGGAACGTCTTTACCGGCAATATCGCGGTGACGGTCATCGAAGTCCTTCCGAACGGCAATCTGCTCGTCTCGGGTGAAAAACAGGTCGCGATCGGGACGGGTACCGAGTACATCCGGCTCTCCGGGGTCGTCAACCCCTACTACATCACGTCGGCGAACACGATCAGCTCGGCGAACGTCGCCGACGCCCGCATCGAATACAAGGAAAGCGGCGTGCTCAGCGAAGCGCAGGTCATGGGCTGGCTGTCGCGTTTCTTCCTTTCCTTCCTGCCGTTCTGACGACGGAAGAAGACGGGCTTTATGGAGCGCGAAATGAATCGATTCGGCAAATTTATCCTGAAAACCGTAGTTGGACGTGCCTGGGAGTGCTGTTCCGGAGTGTGCTGGCAAGGCGCGACGACGCGGCAGGCTCGTGCCTGCAAGGAGGAGCAACACCGCCAGCGCGCTTCGGGGCGGTGCTCCCAGGGACGTAACGGACTTTCCCTGAGAGTGAGCGGCCAAAAAACCGGAGAAGCTTGTCATCACTTGGCCTTCAACGCGAAAAATCAGTGGTCAACTGCGGTTTCCAGGATCATTCGAGTAGCGGCAATTCTTGCCTTGTCTCTCCTCGTCGGCGGAAGCGCGCTTGCCGAGAGAATCAAGGACCTCGCGAGCGTTCAGGGGATTCGGAACAACCAACTCGTCGGTTACGGCGTCGTCGTCGGGCTCGACGGCAGCGGCGACCAGACGACGCAGACGCCCTTCACGACGCAGGGCATCATCAATATGCTCGCGCAGCTCGGGACGACGCTGCCGACGACGCAGGCGCTCCAACTGAAGAACGTTGCCGCCGTGATGGTCACGGCGACGCTTCCGCCGTTCTCAAGGATAGGCCAGCAGATCGACGTGACGGTTTCGTCGATGGGCAACGCCAGAAGCCTGCGTGGCGGGACGCTCGTCCTGACACCCCTGAAAGGCGCGGACGGCCAGGTGTACGCGCAAGCGCAGGGGAGCCTCATGGTCGGCGGCGCGGGCGCGGCGGCGGGCGGCAGCCGCACGGTCGTCAACCACCTGCTCGCCGGACGCATCATCGCCGGCGCCCAGGTCGAACGCGAAGTGCCGACCAACCTGGGTCAGGGATCCTTCGTCCATTACGAAATGAACGCGATGGATTTCGGGACGACGCAGCGCGTCGTCGAAGCGATCAACCGCTCGATGGGCAGGAACGTCGCGCAGGCGCTCGACGGACGGCTGATCCGCGTCGTCGCGCCGGAAAGCCCGAACGACCGCGTTGCGTTCATGGGACGGATCGAGAACCTCGAAGTCCGTCCGATGCAGGCGATGGCGAAGGTCATCATCAATCCGCGTACGGGTTCCATCGTCATGAACCAGACCGTGATGATCGACGCGTGCGCCGTCGCGCACGGCTCGCTCTCGGTCGTCATCAACTCAGAGCAGGCGGTCAGCCAGCCCGCGCCGATGTCCGGCGGACAGACGGTGACGACGCGGCAGGCCGACATCGAAATCACCCCGGAATCGGGTTCCCTGATGCCGGTCAAAGCCGGCGCGAACCTGGCCGACGTCGTGAAAGCGATCAACGCGCTCGGCGCCAACCCGCAAGACCTCCTGTCGATCCTCCAGGCGATGAAGGCCGCAGGCTCGCTGCGCGCCGACCTTGAGATCATCTGAGTTTCAGAGGACAGAAGACAGAAGACAGAGCGCTCACTGCGTTCGCTTTGTAGTCTGTTTTTTTATAGGTTGGGCTAAGCGTAGCGCAGCCCAACGAACTGATGTTGGGCTTCGTGACCAGTAATCAGTATTCAGATGTCGCATCAGAAGACAGAAGACAGAGGACAGAAGACAGAACGGCCTTCGGCCTCCGTAGTCAGTTGTCTGTAATCAGAGGGAGCGTCCCATCCGACATCTGACGACTGAAAACTGATCACAAAGCGAACGCAGTGAGCGTTCAGTCGTCTGTCCTCTGTCTTCTGTCTTCTGAATGGCACGAATTTTGCTCTAAAACCCGCCATGAGAACCGAAAACATCCACTCGAACCGTTTTGTACTCGACCCGAACGCGAACGCGGCGCTCCGCGCGAGCGCGAAGCGCGATCAGGCGGCGGCATTGAAAGACGCGGCGCGGCAATTCGAAGGCCTGATGCTCCAGATGGTCTTGAAGAGCATGCGCGACGCGGCGCCGCAGGACGGTCTTTTCGACAACGACCAGTCGCGTTTTTTCATGTCGATCCTCGATCAGCAGATCGCTCAGAATATCGCTTCCGAAAGCCCGACGGGTTTTGCGAAGATGATCGAACAGCAACTCGGGCGAAACCTGGCATCGGTCGATTCGTCCGCCGACACGCTTTCCTCGCTCCAGATGGAAGCCTTGTTGCGGCAGAGCGCCGGTGCGGCGGGGACCGCCTTTCACTCTCCCCTCGCGCTGGATTCCTACGCCGCCGCGAATGCCGCGAACGCCGCGAACTCCGCCGCCGCTTCCGCGCCGATCGGGTCGGGGGGCGCGCAAGACTTCGTCAAGCGCGTCTGGCCGCACGCCGTCGAAGCCGCGAAGTCGCTCGGCGTTCCGCCGCACTTCGTCGTCGCGCATTCGGCGCTCGAAAGCGGCTGGGGTCAGCACGAAATCACGCTCCCCGACGGTTCGCCGAGCCACAATCTTTTTGGCATAAAAGCGGGAAAAAGCTGGCAAGGTCCTTCGGTCGAAATCCAGACGACCGAATATGAGAACGGCGCCCCGAAAACGGTTCGCGCGAAGTTCAGGGTTTACCCGTCGTACGCCGAGGCTTTCGAGGATTACGCCGGTTTGCTGCGCGGCAAAGCGCGCTTCGCGTCGGTTCTCGGCCAGCGGGATAGCGTCGGTTTCGCGCAGTCCCTGCAGGATTCGGGATACGCGACCGACCCGCTGTACGCCGACAAACTCAATCGCATCATCGGCGGCGCGACACTCAAAGAAGCGCTCGCGGGCTGAACCCGGCCTCAATAATCCGGGAAATCGGCCGTTAACCGAAGGAAGAAGGAGAAGACAGGAATGAGTGGCGGAATTTTCAATATCGGCGTCAGCGCCTTGCAGAACGCGCAAATCGGTCTGATGACGACCGAGCACAATATAGCGAATCAGAAGACACCGGGTTACAGCCGGCAGAACGCGATCCAGGCGACGAACGTCCCGTATTACACGGGCGCGGGTTACGTCGGGACCGGCGCGCACGTCATGACGATCGAGCGGATGTACAACAGCTTCATCGTAGGCCAGGTCAACCGCGAGCAGACCGCCGTCAGCGAACTCGAAACCTACGCGGCGGACCTCACGCACATCAACAATATCCTGATGGACGATACCGCCGGACTTTCGTCGGCGCTCAAGGATTTTTTCGCCGGAATCCAGCAGGTCGCCGCCGACCCTTCGTCGCTGACGGCGCGGCAGTCGATGGTCTCGACGGGGGAAGTGCTCGCCGCGCGCTTCCAGAGCCTCGATTCGAGGCTTTCCGAACTTTATCAGGGTGCGAACACGCAGATAAAGGGCGACGTGGCGATGATCAATTCCTACGCGCACCAGATCGCCGACCTGAACCAGCAGATCACCATCGCGGAATCGACAGGGCAGCCGCCGAACGACCTTTACGACCAGCGCGACCATCTCGTTGCCGAACTCAACAAGGTCGTCCGAGTCAACGCGACGCTCGATTCGAACGGTTCGTACAATATTTCGGTCGGCACCGGCCAGCAACTCGTGACGCGGACGCACGTGACCGAACTCGAAGCGGTGCCTTCTTCCGCCGACCCGACGCGCCTCGCGGTCGCGCTGAAGCTGCCGACGGGGACGATGGAGTTGCCCGATTCGCAGGTCACCGGCGGCAGCCTCGGCGGAATCCTGAAATTCCGTTCGGATTCGCTCGACAAGGCGTCGAATTCGCTCGGGCGGCTCGCCGCGTCGATCACCTTGACGTTCAACGCGCAGCACGCGCTCGGCCAGGACCTGAACGGGAATATTGCAGGCGACGCGAACTTCGTTTCGGAGTTTTTCACCGTCCCCGACCCGAACGTCATCCCGAACGCAAAGAATACTCCGAGCACGCTGGAGATCAAGGCAAGTTTCACTCAGCCTTCGTACGAAGGGAATTTCTACACGAACTTGACCGACAGCGATTACACGCTCGAATGGAGCGGCAGCAACTGGACGCTGACGCGCCTGACCGATAAACAATCCTGGACCGGAGCGACGATCGCTGACATCAATACGGCGATCGGCGACTCGCAAGGCTTCAATCTATCCGTTACGGGCACCTTCGTCCCCGGTTCGTACAGTTACACGATTCGACCGACGCGCGACATGGCGCGCAATTTCGCCGTCAACTCCGAGATCGCCGCCGACGTGCGGCAGGTCGCGGTCGCCGCGCCGATCAGGACTGCGGTCGGGACGGCGAATACCGGGAACGCGACGATTTCGGCGGGAAAAGTCTCGCCGGGCTACACCGCGCCTGCTTCAGGGTCGCCGGTGACGCTGACGTACAGCAGTAGCGGTGGCGGCGAGATTTCGGGCTTCCCTTCGTTCCCGGTCACTGTAACCGTGAACGGAACAACGACGTCATATTCGGGCGACCCGGTACCTTACACGAGCGGCGCGACGATCAGTTTTTCGGGCATGAGTATCGAGATCGTCGGCATCCCGGCGAACGGCGATACCTTCGAGATTGCCAAGAATTCGGGCGGAATCTCCGACAACCGGAACGCTCTGCTCCTCGGAGAACTCCAGACGAGCAATACGATGTCAGGGAAGACGACGGGGTATTTGTCGGCGTACGCGCAACTCGTCGGCGACCTCGGAAACAAGGGACGCGAAATCAACGCGACTTTGAGCGCGCACCAGATTCTTCTGGAGCAGGCGCAATTGACGAACGAATCGGTCTCCGGCGTGAACCTCGACGAAGAGGCGGCGAATCTGCTGCGCTTTCAGCAGGCCTACCAGGCGGCGGCGAAGATGCTGAGCGTCGGCGCGAGTCTGTTCGACGCCATTTTGGCGATCGGAACTTGAGCGGGAAAATGCAATGCGGATAAGTACGAGTCAGATTTTCGACGCGGGAACGCGCGGCTTGATGAGCGGTCAGTCGGCGCTGTACAAACTGCAGAACCAGCTTTCGAGCGGCTTGCGGATCATGACCGCCGAAGACGACCCGGTCGGCGCGTCGCAGGTTCTGCTCGACTCGCAGTCGCTCAACGTCATCCGGCAGTACGCCGACAACCAGAAAAACGCCACTTCGCACCTGGCTTTCGAGGACGATATCCTGAAGTCGGTCGTCGAGGCGGTTCTGTACGTCCAGGAACGCGTCGTCGCCGCGCAGAATTCGGTTTATTCGGACGACCAGCGCGTGTCTTTCTCGATCGACATCGAAGCGAAGCTCGAAGCGCTGTACGCGCTGGCAAACTCGAAGGATTCGAGCGGGCATTATATTTTTTCGGGCTTTGAAGGCAACGTCCAGGCTTTCCAGAAGCAGTCGGACGGCACGATCGTCTACGCGGGCGACGACGGGCAACGGAAGTTGCAGGTCGATTCGTCGCGGCAGGTCTCGATCAGCGACAGCGGGCGCGACATCTTCGTCAATAACCGTAGCGGGAACGGCGTTTTCGAGACCGGCGCGGGCGGTGGCAATACGGGAACCGGCGTGATCAGCCCGAACTCGGTCAACGACTCGTCGCAGTGGACGGGAGAGCAATACGAGTTACGTTTTACCTCTACGACGGCGTATCAAGTTTGGGAAGGGACACCTCCGGTGCAGATCGGGACTGGTACCTACGTCGACGGCGCGGTCATTACCGACATCCCCGGAATCACGGTGTCGATTTCGGGCGCGCCCGCGGCGGGCGATACTTTCACCGTCGGTCCGAGCGTCAACCGCAGTATCTTCGATACGCTCCAGGCGCTCGTCGACGCGTACAAGACGCCGGTTTCGGGGAACGCGACGCTCGCGGCGCAAATCAGGAATACGACCGTCGCGAACATGATCAACCTCGACAACATCCTCGACAACGTCGCGGGTGTCCAGGCGTCGGTCGGCACGAGGATGCATGAACTCCAGGCGCTGAACGCAACGGCGCAGGACCTCGATGTGCATTACGAGGATAAAATATCGCGCATCCGGGACCTCGACATGGTAGAAGCGATCTCGCGCTTCACGCAGCAGTCGACGCAGCTCGAAGCGGCGCAAAAGTCCTTCGCGCAGATCATCACCTTGAGCCTATTCAACTACATCTAAAGGCGGCGAAAAATGCGAGGGAGATTTCCGGGGCGATTCTTCGAGCGGCTTTGTGACCTCATTGCGCTGTTGCTTATCGTCCTCCTCCTTGCCGCGTGCGGAACGACGACGCGGCAGCTTCCGAGCAGCGGGAAATACCTGCTGCCGAACGCGTCTCTCAGGGTCACGCCGCAAATCGACTACACGGTCGAACAAATCGGTCTCGCGGCCGCCGTCGTCGGAATCGCCTACCTCATTTACGACCCGCTCGCGCCGAACTGGGAAATCGAAGAGCAGATCATCAACGACGATACCTACCATTTTTCGCTGAGAGCAAAAAGTTTCCGCGTCGGCGGCGACGGAGAGTCGCTGCGGATCATCCGCCGCCGCGCTTTCGGCCTCCAGCGCGAGCGCGGCTCCATGGGTTATCGCGTCCTCTCGTATTCCGAAGGAATCGACTCGGCGACGCCGCTGACCTCGCGCGTATCCGAAGGCATGGTTCAACTCGTCGGCCTGCCGCCGCCGCCACCGCCTCCGGCTCCGATCCCCCCTCCGCCACCGCCCACCCCGCCGGCGGCTCCGCCTCAGTCGACGCCGTCTCCGGCGGCCTCCGCCGCGCCCGCAAGCCGCCGCGCGACGCCAGCCGCAACCGCCAGGGCATCTCGACCCGCGCCGACCTCGGCACCGAATCGCCGCGCGCGGCGTCCAAGCTGATTCCTGATAGGGCACGGCACGCTATAAACCCCCTTCATTTCCCCCTTATCAGGGGGAAAGTTGGGGGGGAATTACCGTATTCGTGGGTTCCCGTAGGGGCACGGCGTGCCGTGCCCTATCAGCGGTATAGGTTGGGCTGCGCGAAGCAAAGCCCAACGATTCCGTATGCGTATGAACGAGGGCGTGGGTGGGGAATTTACGCATTCGCGCCAATCGACAACGCGCGGGCGTATGATGCCGTGGTTCCTCCCCTGACAAGGGGAGGATAGGAGGGGTTTGGAAGCCATGAAAACGCGCCAACGCTTGGCGAAACCCCGAAACCCCCTTAATTTCCCCCTTATCAGGGGGAATGGATTACTGTATTCGCGGGTTCCCGTAGGGGCACGGCGCGCCGTGCCCTACCGGTGGTATGGGTTGGGCTGCGCGAAGGAAGAGCCACAACGTTCCGCATGGATATGAATGATGGAGAGGACAGGGGAATTCCCCTTGTAGGGGCGAACCTATGTGTTCGCCCAATATTCAAGCTTCTTTACTCTGGAGGGAGAGTGTCATCCACTCCGCCATTGTCCCTGTTTTTACACCATCGAAAGATTCGCGTGAAAACGAAACGGAAAAATTCAAGGCAGACCACGGAAAAGCCGATAAAAGGGAAAAAGTAATAAAGCAAATTCGACGGGCTACCCATTTGAAACGCGAGTACAAAAATACAGAATAAAACGCAACCCAAAAGGGATCCAAAAACTATGCGCCACCCCGAATGCGATTCGGACTTGATGCAGGCGACCGTGCAAAGAATCATCGCACAAAGAAAAACCAATGCGGCGTATTCGATAAGAAAGCCGACGGCCTGATTCCAGGGATTCAAAACCGCACCGTCCATATACTGGAAGTACACAAAAACTGCGCCTAAACAGCCGACGGCGAGCACTCCGACGATGATTTGCCAAGCAAGCCCCAAGCCGGGAGGAAGGTATTTCCGGGTAAGGGCGCTGTAGAGCTGACTGATCGGCACCCAGATCGCGAGAACGACCCAAAACGGGGCGCTTCTAAAAACCTCGGTTTTGAAAATATAAGCACATATAAATTCATATAAATCAATGAGTTATAACCGCACACGATTAAATCTCTGTGGTTTTTCGAGGTGCCCAACGCTGCGCCTGCCGATAGAAGAACCAGTAAGCATATTCGATCGAGGTAGGTGAGTTCAGAAAACATGATCTATCGTTTATGCCGTGACGTGTGAGGGGGCTTGCTCATTATTCCTTCTTGAAGAACAGAATCCATACAGCCAAGGAAATCGATACGATCGGAACGATCGATAGCCAATAAAAGAGCGCATCGCTGGAAAGTGGCCAGAAAGAAAGAGAATCCCGAAAGTGGATGTTGATTCCCAGAAGAGAAGCGAGTCCAAACCACGCGTAAAAGTGGATGGCGACAAGGACGAAAAGCGCTCTGAGGAAACGCCGCCAAGTCGTTCTCAATTTCAGCATGCCTTGCGCTCAACTTTTCGAAGATCGGGTTTCATGAGTATCACTTCCCAAGATCGTTGTTGGTCGGTTTTGCCTTGCCATACTTTCTTCGGTTTGTCTTCGCAGTATGAATCCTTGGGACATGCCAGTCAAACAAACCCTGCGGTCGTCCAGAATAAAAGCATAAGCGCTATTTCAAAGAAACTGATCTGCCCGATGAACAGACCGAGAATGACGCCCGCGATGGCCGATCGCTTGGCGCCGGAACGGACGATCACCCAAAACGCGAGAACGATGCTCAGGAAAAACAGTACCCATAACTTCATGAAAAGGAAGAAGGCAATCCCCCGCGAACGACGACGCGAGACCCCAGGCGGTAAATTTCAGCCTTGCGCCGCTCTGCACGAGGACATTGGCCGCAAGAACGACGTGCAGAATCCCGAACACCAATAAAGGTAAAAGGTCTACGCCATATCTCCAAATCTCGCATATTTCCTCAATCCAGAACCCCATCGCAGAGAAAGCGATAAAGGGTCCCCAGAGAGAAAGAAAGCGCTTCAGTTTCATCGGCTAAAACAGGAATGTCGGGTTAAAACTGCAAATAGTGATAGGGAAAATACCAGCGTAGAAGTATATACAGAGCGTTCGCGTGGGGTGGCAATTTGATCCTCTGCGGGATGTCCATGATTCGATGCCTGTCCTCTCTGAATTACGAGAAAAAAGTCTAGGCGTTTCTCAAGAAATGTCAAGCGTGATTTTGAACGCGCGGTTTTTGTTTCGGCGGGGAGGATATTCAGGAAAATTGTTTGGAATCAATGGTTTGATGAAGTATCGGCTTTGCTTTGCGTGAGGGTGTTGGGGAGAGTGTAGCGAAGGCCAAGCTCTGCGGGCTGTCGTAGGGGCACGGCGTGCCGTGCCCAGCAGCGGTATAGGTTGGGGTGAGCGAAGCGATGCCCAACGATTCCATATGCGCATATCAGGTATCAGGAATCAGGGATCAGGTATCAGTTAGCGGCGGCTTCGCCGCCGGTAAGCGCTTTTTCAAGCCGCCCCGCGATCGTTGGGCTTCGTTCCTCAGCCCAACCTATAGCGTCTCTGCTTCGACCTCGGCGGAATGGGTTGGGCGAAACCCTGAAACCCCCTTTATTTCCCCCTTATCAGGGGGAAAGTGGGGAATCCATACCGCATCGCTTCGCCCAGCGTATCTCACTCCAGAACAAACGTTTAAAAGATGATTTTTGTTGTCGCGTCCATGCTCGGCCATTGCAATAACCACGAAGGATTTTCCCGCATTTTCGGCACGGTATCATCTGGTCGTGTCGTCTCGTCACCCCCGTCGTGACCCTTGCGCAAATCGTTTTTACCCTCGACCCCATGCCCGCGCTCCAGAAAAAGCGCTTCGATTTCTTCCAGGGCTTCTTTTGCATTTTCGGCATTTTCAGCGACAGCTTCCCGGATCAGGTTCAAACCCTTGTATTCGTCTTTTTGGAGCGGCCATTCTCCATGAAAAAGGCAGAGGCCGTAAACAAGTTTTGCTGGCGGATAAGCGAGTTCGACGGATTTTTTGAGAAGAGTCGAAGCCAAACCCCTGTCTTCACCGTCCACCACGTACCATTCGGAGAGCGCGAAAATTGCGGGCGGATACCCGGCGTCCGCTGATTCTTTGAGAAGGCGAAGACCGCGCGCCTCGAATTCCATTTCCGTTTCTTCGTTCCCGAACGAAAACATCGAATAAAGAAATCCGGCTTCGGGATTTTTTTCAGCGAGCAGGGGTTTCAGCAAGGCATACGCCGCCCTGGCGTCTCCGGAGTGAAACAGGGAATAATCCGCTGCCTGAAGACGGCGTTTTCTTTCTTCTTCATCCATAGTGAAAATTCCTGCGCTACGAATCCCTGGATTGCCAGTCAAACAAACCCTGCGATCGTCCAGGATAAAAACTGATATGCCGTTTCAAAGAAACTGATCTGCCCGATGAACAGGCCAAGAATGACACCTGCGATGGCGGATCGCTTGGCGCCGGAACGGACGATCACCCAAAACGCGAGAACGATGCTCAGGAAAAACAGCACCCATAACTTCATGAAAAATAACATCATGAAGAGGAAGAAGGCAATCCCCGCGACCGACGACGCGAGTCCCCAAGCGGTAAATTTTGCCCTTGCGCCGCTTTGCACGAGGACATTGGCCGCAAGAGCGACGTGCAGTATCCCGAAGACCAATAAAGGCAAAAAATATGCGTCATATCTCCAGATCTCGCAGATCCACAATATTTCCTCAAACCAGAACCCCATCGCAGAGAAAACGATAAAGGTGCCCCAGAGAGAAAGGAAGCGTTTCAGTTTCATCGGCAATGTGACCATTCATTCTTTTCCAGTTTATTTTCATCGGTTAAAACAGGAATGTCGGATTGAAACTGCAAATAGTGATAGGGAAAATACCCGCATACAAGTATATGAAGATGCACATGCCTATTCCGAATATTGAAAGAATTTTGAGCAGTCGTTTATGTCTCACGCTAATCACATCCTGTTTCATGAGTTTATAGACCAAAACGTAGAAAGGCATATTGAAGAGGATGAAAACCATCAGACCCACGAAGGTACGAACGCTTTTTTCAAAAAAGAGTTTTTCGGCTACGATTTGGCTGGCGGAAATTTTATTGAATGCAAGGAAAACGAAGAACAAAAAAACAAGCATCATCGTAAAGCCAACAAGATTCACGATAAACAAAAATGCGCGCTTCATGATTCCACAACTCCTGAAATTATCCGTCCGCCTGATTTTGCTCGTTTGCGCCTGGGCGCAGTGCCGCTTTCCTCCGCTTGTACAGCCTGCGTGCTTCGAGTATCGCCCAGAACAAGCCAAAGTTCAATAAAAACCCGAGTGCCTGAGATTTCACAGAGGTACTTTTGACGGAAACTGACTCAAGGTTTCCATTGTTTACAAGATACCCTGAAAAATATGACATGCCATTACGGTAATGTACCTCAAGTACACCATCTTTGATAAATTTTGCCTTGTAATAAAATATGCCCGCAGGGACTATGATGGGTAATGCCCTGTGATCATCGCTGCGACTCGTGAATTTTATATAGTCGGCGGATTCTGGAACCACAAGCGTTTCAAGACCTTCTTCAAGCCGTTTTCGCGTATTCCCGTTGCCATAATTCCTTTCGTGCAACTCATTCGAAACAGTATCCTGTGTAACGACGGTGAAAAAGGTCTCTTCGAGTTTTTCCTGGGGTATCACCTGCGCCGGAAAAAGTTCAAAGCTTAGCTCTGTAAAAAAAGGAGCGACAGGAAATATGAAAGTATAATAATAATGGACAGGATGAAGTCCCCGAAAAAACAAAGAATCTTCCTCATTTTTTACCCTTCGGCCCATTTTAAAATCAGACAATTTGTTCCAGTGAGAAATATGCACATAATGCTCCACCAATTGTCAACAAGAACAAGAGCAATGCCGAGGAAAAAGCAAAGATAAAAAAGCCGTAGCGCTTTTGGGCGGTCTGGATTTTTACAGAGGCCATACGAAGCGACACCGATGTAGACCATCGCAAGCAAGGATGGGAGGATAAGGTAAACCCACTCGAACCATGAACTCAGGAAAATGAGCAAGCTACTCCGCTCTGTGATGATGGGCAGGAGTCCATAAATTATGTACAGGATTCCTGCCCCGACGATCAGTAATCCAAAAAAAGCGATTTTTTGCTGTAATTTATTCATTTGAGACGCCGTAGAATCAGCTCAAATCCTTTTGGCTCAAATACTGACCGTTCGCGTGGGGCGGCAATTTGTGGTGTCCATGGGGCGACGCCGGCCCCCTGTGAGTCCCGAAAAAGTCTATCCCAACTTTAACGCCCCCAAAAAAAGTTGTTATAGAATCAATAGCTTGCAGGTACAAAAAGGCCTGTCTGGCACTACATACGTGAGTTTGCCAGGAATCTGGAAGTGAGGGAGGG
>JAISAZ010000050.1 GCA_031266435.1 Accumulibacter sp. | reverse complement strand
CTTTATGGCACTGTTTACAACCCCTCCCCCTTATATCCGATAAAATTTACAGCCCCTTCCTGCCAATATCCAATAAAATTATCTGTATCGATTATGTCATGTAGGTGCAATCGCCCTGCTGACAAGGGGAGGGATGGGGAGGGGTTTTACTGAACACAGATCACAGACGACCTTTCTGTCTTCTGTCCTCTGTCTCCAGTCCTCTGGTACGCCCTCCGATCGCCGCGTATCGGTATAATGGGCGGCATGCGCATTTTCATTCCGGGTGATTCGAGGGTCTGAAAGTTCACAAAGCATGCTCGAATAAAAATTTCAAGGAGAATCCTGTGCTTGCAAATCTGATTGGCGGTTTGAAACAGACGGTGAGAATCTTTACCCATAAGGATTTTACGAAAAATCCCGATGCGCCCCGAATTACCGAATTGCAGAAAAGAGCGCTTTGGCTTGGTCTGATCAACAGCGAGCAGCTCACCGCGTACATCGACAGTCTGACGACCGGGCTGCCGAAGGAAAGGGTCATCCAGGGGCTGACCGAAGCGTGGGGTATTTGCAGCCAGGATGAGGCTTTTGAGACGATCGACTGGATACGGAAGGGTGGCCACCGCGTTGCGTTCAACGCGGTATTGCCCTATATTCATATCGCCGACGAAGCCGAACGGAATGGGCAAATAGCAAAGATGTTGAGAGAAAATGCAGAAAAAATAATTTTTTCTGCGGAAAACCAGGAAGAACTCGAAGAAAAATTCGAGAGCGAACTGGAAAGACTGACGGAGTTTGCGGACAATCTGATCGCATGTATCGCCGAACGCGGCGACGATCCCTTCGTCGCCTTCAACGAAGCGAACATGCGGCAGGGAATACTGGCGTGGGACTTGGGAAGGCTCGTGACGATCGTGCGAATGTGTTACGACGTGGGGTGTCTCGACGAGAAGACGGCGTGGGATATTATAACAAGCGCATACGAAGCCGCAGTGAAAGAGTTTAAGGACTGGCGCGAGGTCGCCGTTTCGTATCTGATCGGCCGGGGCGCGTGGGGCGGCGACAGCATGATGCTCCACGGGCTGTACCGCATCGCCGAGAAGGCTTTCGAGAGCGACGACAGCCCGTGGAAAACGACGCCGTTGAAATAATTCAGAAGACTGAGCCTATAGGTTGGGCTGAGCGAAGCGAAGCCCAACGTTCCGCATGTGCAGGAATATCAGGGTCAGGAGACGGGAGACAGATAAAAACTGGGAGTGTGGGCATCCTGCCCGCATCAGAAAATAGAAAATAGAGAAGAGAGAGGAAATAGTGAAAACCGATTTTTACCACGAAAGGCGCGAAAGGCGCGAAAGGCGCGAAAGACGCGAAAGGTCAAATATTTTTTCGCGTTTTTCGCGTGTTTCGCGGTTCATGTCTTCTGTCTTCTGAACTCAGCTCTTCAACTGCGCGTAGGTGACGCGCGGGATGTCGAAGCAATCGGTCGTGCGGCAGTAGGTCGACGGCGACCCCATCCGCGCGACCGGGGTGAAGCCTTGGATGCGGTTGTTCGGGCCGACGAGCGCGTCGTCGATGTGGAACATGAGTACCTCGCCGATGACGAGCGTATAGTTTCCGAGCGCCTGGTGGCTGAAGAGTTTGCATTCGAGGCTCGCGTGCGCCTGCGCGACGCGGGGGACGGCGATCTTGACCGACGGCGCCGTTTGTACGCCCGCCATGGAAAGTTCGCTCACGTCGGGCGGGAAATCGGCGCCCGAAATATTCATCGCGTCGAAAACGTCCTCGGTCACGAGGTTGACGACGAATTCGCCGTTGTCGAGGATGTTCCGCGCCGTGTCCTTCGGGCGCCCGTCCTCGTACTGCCCGATGCTGACCATCAGGTAGAGCGGCTTGTTGGCCACGGCGGTGAAGAAGCTGAACGGAGCGAGATTGACGAGACCGTCGGCGTTTTGCGTGGTGATCCACGCGAGCGGACGCGGGACGATCAGATTTGTCAGCAGCTTGTAGCTTTCGGCGGGGGACGATTGGGACGTATCGAGCTTCATGAGAGCCTCCTGTGGATGTCAAAAAACTTGTCGTTTCATTCCTCTTCCAGTCCGTCCCTTCCTTCGTCGACTTCGCCTTGCCGTACTACCTGTACTGTCTACGGCTCGTCTTCTCGGTATGAACGAACTGGAAGAGGAATCGCTGGGTCACGCCGGATGATCCTCGGTAATCCGTTTTTGATGAAGCGGTTCGCGGCGTTTTTTGCATTATCCGCTTTTTTTCAATCAGGCGTTTTCGCACTCCGGGGATGGCACTCTGGACGATGCCGCCGCGATGAAGGCAGGTCTTACGCTGGTGAAATCCTGAATTTCATTCCAAGGGCGCGGAGAACCTTGAGAATCGTACCGAAACTTGGATTCCCGTTGCCGGAGAGCGCTTTGTACAGGTTTTCTCTTACCAGACCCGTTTCCTGCGCGAGCTGCGTCATTCCACGGGAACGGGCAATATCACCGAGCACTTTCGCGATGAAGGCGGGATCGTCGTCCGCTTCTTCAAGACAGGCCTCCAGATAGAGACGCCTGTCCTCTTCGGTTTCGAGATGATCGACGACATCCCATCGGCGTAGTTTCAATTTTTCGCTCATGCTTAGCCTCACAGCCTGCGCGCCATTTCGAGCGCGGTTTGAATATCTTTTGATTGCGTGGATTTGTTTCCGCCCGCAAGCAATACAAAAATCTTCAGGCTCAGTTGCCTGAAATATATACGATAGCCTGGACCATAATGAATCCTCATCTCGGAAACACCTTCGCCGACCGGGGCACAATCGCCAAAATTGCCATATTCCGCGCGGCGAATACGTATTTTGACGTGCGCTGCCGCTTGTCTATCTTTAAGAGAGCGAAGCCAATCATCAAAATATTCCGTTGTTTGAATCGTGTTCATGGCACGAAGTGTAACTTATTTTCTACGTCTGTGGAAATACGATTCATGAGAGATTTACGTTTGAGCGGCGTTTTCGCACTCGGCGACGCGGCGTGCGATGTGCGCGAGCGCTTCTTCGACCTGGTCGACGAGGATCAGGCAGACGTCGTTTTCTTCCAGCGAGGAAAGCGCCTCGTCGATCGCGAGGAATTCGCCGTGAATCTTCAGGATTTCGCTCGCGCGCGAGGCGTTTTTCAAGCCGTCTTCGAGGAGCGCGAGAACTTCGCCGTCGGCGCGTCCGCGCTGGCACTGGTCCTGGTAGAGGATGAAACGGTCGAAAACGCCGCCGAGGATTTGCGTCTGGCGGCGGATGTCGTCGTCGCGCCGGTCGCCCGCGCCGCTGATGACGATCGTTCGGCGGCTCTTTTTCGACGAAGGCATTTTTTCGACCGCGTCGGCGAGCGCCTGGATCGCGTCGGGGTTGTGGCCGTAGTCGGCGATCAGCGTCGCGCCGCGATATTTGAAAACGTTGAAGCGTCCCGGTGCGGTCTGCGAATCGGCGACGAAGGAAAGAAGGCCGGCGCGGATGCGGTCCCAGTCGATGGCGAGCGCCCACGCGGCGCCGATGGCGGCCATCGCGTTTTCGATCTGAAAGCCGACCGCGCCACCGTGGGTGATCGGGATCGCGTCGAGCGGGAAATACTGTTTCGACGATCCTTCGGCGGCGACGATCGCTTCTCCGTCGAGGTAGACGATGCGGCGGCCTCGCGCGTTGTGCATCGCCATGACGGCGTGGTGCCGGTTTCTTGCGAAGAAAATCACTTTTCCGGGGCAGACGCCCGCCATCGCGGCGACGAGCGGGTCGGCGGCGGAAAGGACGGCGGCGCCGGTTTCGGGGCGGACGTTCTGGACGATGACGCGCTTGACGGCGGCGAGGTCTTCGACCGTGTCGATGTACGACATGCCGAGGTGGTCGCCCTTGCCGATGTTGGTGATGACGGCGACATCGCAGCGGTCGAAGCCGAGACCTTCGCGCAGGATGCCGCCGCGCGCGGTTTCGAGGACGGCGGCGGTCACGTCGGGGTGCGAGAGGACGTTGCGCGCGCTCTTCGGGCCGCTGCAATCGCCGGTGTCGGTGCATCGGCCTTCGACAAAGATGCCGTCGGTTGTCGTCATGCCGACGCGATGGCCGTCCGCACCGAGGATGCGCGCGATCAGGCGGACCGTCGTCGTCTTGCCGTTGGTGCCGGAGACGGCGACGACGGGGACGCGCGCGTCGTCGCCGTCGGCGAACATGTTGGCGACGACCGCTTCGCCGACGGCGCGCCCCTTTCCGTAAGACGGGAAAAGGTGCATGCGCAGACCCGGCGCGGCGTTGAGTTCGACGACGCCGCCGCCCTGTTCTTCGAGTGGGCGCAAGACGCTGTTGCAGACGACGTCGACGCCGGCGATGTCGAGTCCGACCATCCGCGCCGCGTCGACGGCGCGCGCGGCGAATTCGGGGTGGACGTCGTCGGTGACGTCGGTCGCCGTTCCGCCGGTCGAAAGGTTCGCGTTGTTTCGGAGGACGACGCGCTTGCCCTTCGGCGGGATCGAGTCGGCGGTCATGCCTTGGTCGGCGAGGCAGGAAAGCGCGATGTCGTCGAAGCGTATTTTCGTCAGCGACGTGGCGTGGCCTTCTCCGCGCCTCGGGTCGCCGTTGATCTGTTCGACGAGTTGCGCGACCGTGCGCTCGTCGTCGCCGATGACCGTCGGGGGTTCGCGGCGCGCCGCGGCGACGAGCCGGTCTCCGACGACGAGCAGGCGATAATCCTGCCCGAAGATATAGCGTTCGACGAGGATGTGGCGGCTGATTTTCCGCGCGGCGGCGTACGCGGTCGCGATCTGCTCGCGCGTCGTCAGATTGGTCGTGACACCCTTGCCCTGGTTGCCGTCCTGAGGCTTGACGACGACGGGCATGCCGATTTCGCGCGCGGCGGCCCACGCGTCTTCCGCGTCTTCGACGAGGCGCCCGTGCGGCGTTGGGACGCACGCCGCCTGGAGGAGTTCCTTCGTCAGCTTCTTGTCCTGCGCGATCGACTCGGCGACGGCGCTCGTCAAATCGGTTTCGGCGGCCTGGATGCGGCGCTGCCGTCCCCCCCATCCGAACTGGACGAGGCTGCCGCGCGTCAGGCGGCGATAGGGGATGCCGCGCGCCACGGCGGCGGAAACGATCGCCGCCGTGCTCGGACCGAGGCGGATATCCTCGTCGAGTTCCCGAAGCCGGGAAAGCGCGCCGCCCAGGTCGAAGGATTCGCCCGCGAGCGAGCGCGTACAAAGCTCGCACGCGAGTTTGAACGCGAGCCGCCCGACATCCTCCTCGCTGTATTCGACGACGACGCGAAAAAGACCCTTTTCGATCGTTTCGGCGGTGCGGCTGAACGTGACCGGACAACCGACTTCGGTTTGAAGGCAGAGCGTCGAAAGTTCGACCGCGTGCGCGATCGACGCGGGCGCCGCGTGCGTGTAGAGCAGCGCAAGGCCGGGGAAGCGCTCGCGCAGGCGCGTCTCAAAGCCGGGGAGGCGCGCGATGTTCCCCTCGTCGCCGTCGCACGCGACGAGCGCCTCGATCGACGTATGACGGCTCCAGAGGTTCGGGCCGCGAAGCGCCCCCGTTTTCAGAATTTTCATGAATCAACTTTCTTTCTGAGGACAGAGGACTGAGGACAGAAGACAGAGCGCTCGCTGGCGCTCGCTTTGTGATCTGTTTTCAGTCGTCTGTTGTCGCATGGCTTCCTCCCTCTGATTACTGATTACTGAATACCCTTCTGTCCTCAGTCCTCAGTCCTCAGTCCTCAGTCCTCTGATGTGGCGATCCCCGCCCGGATCAGGTCGTCGTCGAGGCCGAGCGCCCACGCGGCGGCGACGGCGGCAAGCAAGGTCTCGGCGTCGTTTTCGGATGCCTCCGGCGTCGGCGTCTCGGCGAGCGGCGCGAGTTCGCGCTCATCCAAGCCCTCGGCGAGCGTGATCGCGCCGTCGCGCAGGAATACGCAACGTCCCCCCTTCTCGCGGTGCGCGCCCAAGGCGGGGACGTCGGCGTCGGCGCAAAAATAAAGCACCTCGCCGTCGGAGAGCGCCGACATTTCGACGAGGCGCGGGTCGGCGGCGTTGAGGACGGAAACGCCTTCGGCGAGGACGACGTCGACCTGCGTGCGGAAAGTCGTGTAAAGCTGGTCCAGATCGTGAACGTCGAACGCGCCCAAGCTGTCGTCGGGCAGGATGTTCGTGACGATCCCGACCTGGCAGCGGTCGTAAGCCAGCCCCTCGCCGAGAATCGCCGCCGCGCCGTTTTCGATCAGCGCCACCTCGACCGAAGGCGCCATCAGAATCCGGCGCGCCGACGCCCAGTGGGCGCTATCGCTGGCCTCGACGCGGCGCTCGCCGAGAAAAAGGCCGTCGGAGCACGCAAGCCCGACGTGCTTCCCCGAAAGCCTCAACAGATGCGCGAGGAGCCGCACGACGCGCGTTTTCCCCGAAGACCCCGAGACGCCGACGACGGGAATCCTGCCCTTCTCGCCCGCGTGGAAGAGGTGGTCGACGATCGCCCGACCGACCGGGCGTGGTTTTCCGACGCGCGGCTTCAAGTGCATCAAGAGTCCGGGGCCGGCGTTGACCTCGACGATCGCGCCGCGCTGCGCGACGAGCGGTTTGGAAATATCCTCGACGACAACGTCGATCCCCGCGATGTCGAGACCGACGACGCGCGCGGCGAGCGAAGCGATCGCCGCGTTCTCCGGGTCGACCTCGTCGGTCACGTCGAACTCGTGGTTGGCGTTCCGCTGGATCAGAACCTTGCGCCCGGTTTCGGGGATCGAATCCGGCGCCAAGCCCTGGCGCGAAAGCTCGATGCGCGTCGCCGAATCAAGGCGGAGCCGGTTGAGGGGGTGTTTCTCGGTCGTCCCCCGGCGCGGGTCGCTGTTGATCTGCGTCTCGATGAGTTCGTCGATCGTTCTCTCCCCGTCTCCGGTCACGCTCACCATGTCGCCGCGCGAAGCCGCGACGAGCTTCCCGTCGATGACCAGAAGGCGGTGTTCGGTGCCCGGAATCGAGCGCTCGACGAGGACGCCGCTCCCCTCCTTGACGGCGATCGAATACGCCTTCTCGACCTCCTCGCGCGCGTGGAGGTCGATGAAAACGCCGCGCCCGTGGTTGCCGTCGATCGGCTTCACGCAGACCGGCAGACCGATGTCTTGCGCGGCCTTCCACGCCTCCTCGGCGCTACTCACCAAACTGCCTTCGGGAACGGGGACGCCGCAGGCGGAAAGCAGTGTTTTCGCCAAATCCTTGTCGCGCGAAATCCCCTCGGCGATCGCGCTCGTCGCGTCGGTCTCCGCCGTCCAGATGCGGCGCATCTTCGCGCCGTAACCGAGTTGCACGAGGTTCCCCGTTTCGAGAAGCCGGATATGCGGAATGCCCCGATCGTTCGCCGCGTCGATGATGCTCGACGTCGAAGGGCCCAAGCAGAGCGAATCGACGAGGTCGACGAGTTTCTCGACCGTAGCATCGACGTCGAAAGCGCGGCCCTCCATCGCCGCGAGGACGAGTTCGCGCGCCTCTTCGAGCGCGGTGCGCGCCACGTCTTCCTGCCACGCGCTAATGACGACCTTATACACACCGCGTTTCGATGTTTCGCGCGTCTTGCCGAAACCGCCGGGAAGCCCCGCGAGGCTCATGAGTTCGAGCGCGACGTGTTCGAGCACGTGACACGGCCAGGTCCCCTCGTCGAGGCGACGCAAAAACCCGCCGCGTTCGCCGTAGCTGCACCGATGCTCGATCAGCGTCGGGAGCATTTTTTCGAGGCGTTCGGGGTAACCGGGAATCTTGTCCGACGGAAAATCCTCAAGCTCGTCGATATCGACGCGCGCTTCGAGAACGGGAGGATAAGTCCAGATGCTGGGGCCGCGCAGAAGGCGGACTTCAAGGAATTGGATGTCTTTCATCGAAATGGCGTCGTACACAAATGGGCGTCGGTCTCGCGCAGGCAATAAGAGAATAACGCAGGAAACCGAATCACGCTGACACGCCGCGACCGAAGCAAGCGCTGCCGAGGAGGCGGATAAGACGCTCGCCCTTGTTTTTGAAGGGATTTTTTCAATGAGAACGGTTGAAATTTTTTTGCGCGGGGACGGCCTATGGGTTGGGCTGAACGAATGTGAAGCCCAACGTTCCGCAGGCGCATGAATGACGGAATAGGGGGAATGGAGGACGAATTCCCGTATTCGCGGGTCTCCGTAGGGGCACGGCGTGCCGTGCCCATCAGGAATCGGATGTCAGGAATCAGGGATCAGATCAGTTAGCGGCGGCTTCGCCGCCGGTACCCGCTTTTTCAACCCGCCCCGGAAACGTTGTGGCTCTCACATTCGTTCAGCCCAACCCATACCGTTTCCGCTCCGTTCTCGGCGGTATAGGTTGGGCTGCGCGAAGCAAAGCCCAACGATTCCGTATGCGCGTGAATGACGGGGCGAGGGGATTTGGAAACGGAATGAACCCCTGGGCCGGCGTGCCGTGCCCTGGCAGGAATCAGGAATCAGAGGACAGGAATCAGATCGGTTACCGGCGACTTCGCAGCCGCAGTGGCGAAAATTCACCCACTATGCATAGGTTGGGCTGAGCGCAGCGATGCCCAACGTTCCGCATGCGCATGAATCACAGAAAGTTATGGCTTGAACCGATCGCAGTGAAAGCAACAACAAAAACGGAGAATTTCCCCTGCACGGCAATCGACGAAACACGAACGTATGACATACGGTTCCTCCCCTGACAAGGGGAGGGCAGGAGGGGTTTGGAATGCTTGGAATTACGTCGAGTGGTAATGCCGCAGCGCTGATAACTCCCTCTCATTCCTCCCTTGGTCCGTCATTCATGGCGCATCGAGCCAACCTGGGCCATAGACGGCGTCGGCGGATTCGGTTCTGAAGCCCATTTCCCGGATGAACCCCGCGCCAAAATTATCCTTGCACGCCATCAGTGAATGGGCGGGAACGTCCGCAAGAGCCAACCAAGCCCATGCGGCCTCTCTGTCACCTGCCTTGCCCACATCCAGAGATTCGGAAAGATAGACGAGATTCATCCCGCCCTCGCGTAAAAGCTCTTCGCGTTCTTCGGCGGGCAGATAACTTTTGGGCATTTTTTCCACGGAATGACTCCTGCATGCGGACTGGCGGATTTTATTTTACTCCATGCGCCGCGCTTTGTAGGGGACAAAACAAGTTATTGTTTTATATAGAAAATTTAATAAAATCCCCGACCATTGAGCCTTGCTTTGATGCCAGACAAACCCTATCGCAATTCAACGCCCAAGGTTTTCGCCTGCCGCTCGGTGTAGAGTTTCGCGGCATTGGAAACGGCAATCTTTCGAGCGGTGATAATCTTCTTTTCATTCTCGTCAAGCCGGCAAGCCGGGACTTGTCCAGATTGCTCAAACGGGCGGTATGTGACTTGAATGCCTGCCGCGCCTCGTCGAGCGGCAAACCCTTTTCGCGGTTTTTCGAAAGAATGTGCGATTGATTGACGGGGCTGTATTTGACCGGGTCGCCCACGATCTCCAAAAGCCCTTCGATCGCCGTCAGTTCCTCCAATGCGGCATTCAGACTCGAAACCATACCCTTGCTGTTGGCGTATTCAACAAGTTCATTTTCTACAATGGCTTTTTCAACGGCAATAATCAAAGCCAAGTCTTCACTTTTGCCAACATTTTCAATGTATGCGAGAAAACCGCCGAGGGTCTTGCCAAGCCTCCGCGCAAGCCGCGATCCCGCCCACTCCTTGTATAAGCTACTTTCCAGCGCCAATACCCGTTGTAAACGCGATAGTCTTTTTCCGTCATTCATGGCGCATCGAGCCAACCTGGGCCATAGACAGCGTCGGCGGGAGCGGTTTTCAAACCCACTTCCCGAACGAAATCCGCACCCAAAACTTTCTTGCACGCCATCAAGGTGTGGGCGGGGAGTTCGGCGAGCGCCATCCACGCCCACGCGGTCTCCTCGTCGCCCGCATCCCCCGCGTCTTGGGATTCGGCAAGATAGACGAGATTCATCCCGCCCTCGCGTAAAAGCGCTTCGCGTTCTTCGGTGGGCAGATAACTTTTGGGCATTTTTTCCACGGCATGACTCCTGGGATGAGGGCTGGCGGATTTTATTTTACTCCATGCGCCGCGCTTTGTTAGACCAGATCGAGGGCGGACTCACCCCAAAGGCGGAGAGGGCGCCTCGGCGTCCGGCGCCGCCGCTACATTCGACTTCGCGCGCAGGATGATCGGTCGGAGGAGTCCCTCTGTTTGTTCGTAGGGGATTTTGGAGAGGAGGAAGGATTGCACGATTCTTTCCTTCAATTCATCGGGGATTTGCGACGAATCGACACCGGAAATTTCCATGAATCTTTTGAAGGAGGCACGATCTTCCGGCGTCAATGCGTCTTTACAGAGTAAAGTGTCGGCGATCAAGGGGATTGCCTGAATCGCGTTTTCCTCTGCTTCCACCTCGTCATACATGGCCAATGAAAGAATTTTTTGGTAGGCCCCTTCCGCGCCGTTTTCAGAGAAGTCGTCGTTGATCAGTTCTATTGTTTTCGGATATTTCGGCTTGCTGGGAAGATTGTCGATTTTCATGGCTTTTTGGGTTCTCAACATAAAAAAATTGACGCCCCATAAAATTATGAAAAATGAAATGGCATTGGCAATTAGTGTGAACGGATTGTCAGGGTATTGATCCCCCGAATAAACCTTACCATCAGAGAGCGGCATAAGAAGTGGAGGGAGCGGTAAAGAACGCCCTGACTTTTGCGGGGCGGAGCTGAACGGTTTTCAGGTGCGAGCGGATG